>DATCEL010000208.1:0-15882 GCA_036510115.1 Caulobacteraceae bacterium | reverse complement strand
GTAGAAGACGTTCCACAGCGCGCTGATCTACGTCTTCTTCGCCTTCACCCCGATCACCTATGTCACCTTGCTGGCCGCCGTCGTGCTTTCGACCACCGCCTATCTCTTCGTCTGGAGCGCTCAGAACGGCCTCTCCTCGACGCTCGGTCAGCAGCACGTGATGAGCGGACGGATCAGCGCGCTGTGGAACGTCTTCTACTATCTGCCTGGCCTGACATCATTTCTTCTCGGCGGCGTCCTCAGCCAGATGCTCGAGGGTCAACGCGGCGAGGCGGCCGCGCGCATCCTGTTCCTGGTCGGAGCGGCGCTGATGGGCGCGGTCGCCATCTTCGGTCTGTTCAGGCCGGTCAGTGTCTATAACAATGTCCGCGCCGAGAGGCCGGCGAGCGCCTCGCGCCTCGCGGACTTGAAACGCCTGGCGCGGCATTGGCCGATCTATCCGGCCCTGACCATCTGGCTGCTGTGGTGCTTCGCGCCCGGCTCGGCCACGCCGCTGCAGTTCTTCATGCAGAACACCCTGCGCGCCACCGACAGCCAGTGGGGGGAGTGGAACGCCATTTTCATCAGCGGCTTCATCCCGACCTTCCTGCTGTTCGGCTGGTTGTGCCGACGCTTCCCGCTGCGGGCGTTGCTCTTCTGGGGGACCCTCGCCGCCGTGCCACAGATGGTGCCGCTCGCCTTCATTCACTCGGTGAATGGCGCGCTCGTCGCCGCGGCGGTCATGGGCCTGCTGGGCGGGGTCAACAGCGCCGCCTATCTCGACCTGGTCATCCGCTCCTCGCCGCCCGGCCTGCAGGGAACGGTGATGATGTTGTACTGGGCTCTCTACTACATCGCCACGCGGTTCGGCGACCTGCTCGGCGCCGACCTCTATGACCGCTTCCATGACTTCAACGTCTGCGTGATCGCGATCACGGTGGTCTACGCCTTGATCCTGCCGGTCCTGTGGCTGGTCCCCAAGCGATTGACGGCCACCGCCGACGGCGAGGTCAGCGCGGCCTAATCTAAGGCACGCGCACCACGGCGCGCAGGCCGCCCAACGGCGAGCGGCTCAGGGTCACATCGCCGCCGTGGGCGCGGATGATGTCGCGGGCGATGGCCATGCCCAGGCCGACGCCCTTGGCGTTGGGGTTGCGGCCCTCCTCGAGCCGACCGAAGGGCGCGAAGGCCTCCTCGTAGCGGTCCTCCGGAATACCCGGCCCATCGTCGTCGATGATGATCTCGGCGCCGCCCGCGTCTGTGGCGCGGCCGGTGATCTCGACCGTGTTGGCGTGGTCGGCGGCGTTCATCACCAGGTTGGAGAGCGCGCGTTTGAGAGCGTTGGGCCTGACGCGCGCCGCCAGGCGAGGCTCTGCCGCCACCGCCAACTTCGCGCCGGCGCGGCCGGCCGCCTCGCTCACCTCCTGGAGAAGTCGGCCGAGATCGACCGTCTCGACGCTCTCCGCGCCCTCGCCGCGGGCGAAAGCGAGGTATTCGTCGATCATATGTTCCATCTCGGCGACGTCGCGTTTCATTTCCTCGACCCGCTCGCCCGGCTCGGAGAGAGCCAGCTCCAGCTCCAGGCGGGTGAGGGGTGTGCGCAGGTCGTGGCTGACCGCCGCCAACAGAGTGGTGCGCTGGTCGACATGGCGCTGGATGCGCGCCTTCATAGCCAGGAACGCGCGGGCGGCCTGGCGCACCTCGCGCGCGCCATGCGGGCGGAAGGGCAGGTCGACGCCCCGGCCAAAGGCCTCGGCCGCCTCCGCCAGCCGCTCGATCGCCCGCACCTGGTTGCGGATGAAGAGGATCGAGACCGTGGTCAGCAGGAAGGTCGCCACCGTCAGCCAGAGGATGAAGATGTGGCCCTGGGTGGCGAAGACCCGGTCTTTTGGCGCAATGATCCGCACGACGCCCTGAGGGGCTTTGATGCGGATATCGACGTAGGCGGGGTAGCGGGCGGTGTCGAACCAGAACGGCGCGTCGATCCGCTCGGAGAGGGCTTTCCGCAATGACCGGTCGACGGCGACGATCAGGATCGGCCGCTGGCCGCGCGGCAGAACCGCGCCCGGCTCGAGCGCGATCGACAAGCCCATCGTCTGCTGCGCCCGGCCGACGATGCGCGCCAGGTTCGCCGGCGTCGGCGCAGCCTCGTAGCTTTGCATGATCCAGGCGATGTCGCCGGCCACGCCCTCCGTCAGGTGGCTGTTCACCGTCTGCCAGTGGGCGTCGAAGAAGGCGTAGGTGACCGCGATCTGCATGATCGTCACCGGCAGGACGATGATCAGCAGGCTGCGGCCAAACAGCGAGGTTGGCGCCCGGCGCTTGATCGCCCGGCCGAGAATGGCCGGCCAAGGTCTGGCAAGGCGCATCAGTCGGGCGTCAACATATAGCCCACGCCGCGCACGGTCCTCAGGTAGCGCGGATTGGCCGGGTCGGCCTCGATCTTTCGCCTGAGGCGAGTGACCTGGATGTCGACCGCCCGGCCGGTGGGATCGGCGCTATCGCGGGCGAGGTCCAGCCGGTCCACGGCGCTGTGGGCGGCGAGGGCGAGACGGCGCAACAGCCGGATCTCGGCTTCGGTCAGGCGCACCATCTCGCCCTCGGCCATGAGTTCGCCGCGCGCCAGATCGAAGCGGCAAGGACCCATGAGCACGGGACCCTCGGCGCTCGGGGCGACCCGACGCAGGATCGCCTCGATGCGCAGCGAAAGCTCGCGCGGCTCAAACGGCTTGGCGAGATAGTCGTCGGCGCCCAGCTGCAGACCCTCGATGCGGTCGCCGGGCAGCCCTCGGGCGGTGAGGATCAGCACCGGAATGGCGCCGATGGGTTTTGCCTGAGAGCGCAGCCAGCGGGTCAGGGAAAAACCGTCCTCGCCCGGCATCATCACATCGACGACCAGCAGATCGAACTCAAGAGTCTCGAGAAGGCGCCGCGCGGCCGCCGCTGAAGCGGCGACGCTGACCCGAAAGCCGCTCCTGGCGAGGAACTGTTTCAAGAGATCGCGCAAGCGATCGTCGTCATCGACGATCAGCAGGTGTCTCGCCGCCGGTTCCTGGGCCATGAGCCTGATCTACGCTGAAGGCCGAACGCGCGCCAATTCGTTTGACGCGCCCCGGCCGGTCGTCGTCTAACGCGCGCCTCGGCGCTTCAGAGGCCGCAAGGAGGTCCGATGTCTCTTCTGCCCTACGACGATCGCGACGGATGGATCTGGCTCGACGGCCAGTTCACGCCCTGGCGTGAGGCGAAGGCGCACGTACTGACCCACGCTCTCCACTACGCCTCGGCGGTGTTCGAGGGCGAACGGATGTACGACGGCGAGGTGTTCAAGCTGCGCGAGCACACCGAGCGACTCATTCATTCCGGCCGCATCCTGGATTTCGAAATCCCGTTCACGGTCGATCAGATCGAGGCGGCGACGATCGCCACCTGCGCCAAGAATGGCCTCACCGATTGCTATATTCGTCCCGTGGCTTGGCGGGGCTCGGAGATCATGGGCGTCGCGGCGCAAGCGAGCCGCATCCATGTGGCCATCGCCGCCTGGCAGTGGCCGAGCTACTTCAATCCGGAGGAGAAGCGGCGCGGCATTGAGCTCACCTGGGCCAAGTACAAGCGACCGTCGCCCGAGACCGCCCCCACCGACTCGAAGGCGGCCGGCCTCTACATGATCTGCACACTCTCCAAGCACGCGGCCGAGCGCGAAGGCTTCGCCGACGCGATGATGATCGACTATCGTGGCTATGTCGCCGAGGCGACGGGCGCCAATGTCTTCTTCGTGCGCGACAGCGCTCTGGTGACTCCCATCGCCGACTGCTTCCTGAATGGCATCACCCGCCGCTCGGTGATGGCTCTGGCCAGGAGCAAGGGCTTCGAGGTGATCGAACGGCACATCGAGCCGAAGGAACTGGCGAGCTTTTCCGAGTGCTTCATCGTCGGCACCGCGGCCGAGGTGACGCCCGTTTCGCGCGTGGCCGAGCACCGTTTCACGCCCGGAAACATCACCTTTTCTCTGATGGACGACTTCGCCAAGCTCGTGCGGCGGCAGCTCCAACCGGCGTAAGGCGCCTCAGACCGTCCAGCTCTCCGGCGTCGGATAGGCTTCGGCGCGCAGCAGGCGAGAGAGGCCCAGCGCGCAGCGAACCACAAACCAGACCCAAACCGCGAAGATCAGCGGGATGCCGATGACCACGATCACCAGGCAACAGGCGATGACGAAATAGAGAAGCCCCATCCAGAAGGTGCGGATCTGGAAGGTGAAATGGCTCTTGAGCCAATCGGGCGCGCGATCGCGTTCGACATAGGCCAGGACCAGGCCGACGACGCCCGCCACCCAGCCGAACACCGGCACGAAGTGGCAGAGGTAGAGAATGTAGACGACGAAGGCCATCTGCCGTTCATCGTGGGTGACCGACGCCGCCGATTGCGGTGACGGCGGAGGAGGAGGCGGAGGCGGAGGCGGCTGCGGCGCGGCCGGCGGATTTGGCTCGTACGATTCAGTCATGGCGATCGCATCCTTCCGCGACAGACCTTAGCGTCGAACGGCGAATAGCTCCACACCGGCGGCGACCGCGTCCGGCGCGAGCGCCCGCGGCTTTTCGACTCTGACGCGCGCGCTCAGCGCCCGCGGCTCCGCCAGACAGGCCTCGATCAGGCGCTGGGCGTAGGATTCGACAAGACCGATGTGACCGCTTCCGGCGATAGCCTGGGCGTGGCGAACCAGGACCTCATAGTTGATCGTGTCGTCCAGATGACGCCAGCCGGCGGCGTCCACTGCCAGCTCGATGTCGACCATCAGCGGCTGGGTCGCGCCCCGCTCTTGCTCGTAGACGCCGATCTCCGCCCACACCGTGAGGCCGCGTACGAACACCTTGGTGGTTTCGATGTGAGACGGGGCCTTAGTCATCGACGACGTCCGGCGTGCGCCAGGCCAGGTGCTGGCCGCCATCGACGGCGATCATTTGGCCGGTAACCGACGGCGCGTCGATGAGGTAGGCGAGGGCGCCGGCGATATCGTCGGGCGTCGGTCCGTGGGCCAGGGGCACGGCCGCGGCCTGGCTGGCGAAGGCGCTCGGCGATTGGTGGGGCGAGGCGAGGGTGGGGCCAGGGCCAATGGCGTTGACACGGATGCGCGGCGCGAGCGCCTGAGCCAAGGTCTGGGTGGCTGTCCACAGCGCGGCCTTGCTCAAGGTGTAGCTGAAATACTTCGGCGTCAGGCGCCAGACGCGCTGGTCGGTGATGTTAACGATGAGCCCCTTGTCCTCCGCAGACAGGGCGGTGGCCATCGTCTTGGCCAGGATGAGCGGCGCGCGCAGATTGACCGCCATCGCCGCCTCGTAGCCGGCGAGGTCGAGCGTCTCGGCACTGTCGTTCTCGAACACCGAGGCGCAGTTGACGAGCAGAGTGAGGCGCCCCGGCGCGCCCACGATCAGACGCTGGCACGCGCCCGGGTCGGCCAGGTCGGCGGCGGCGACTGCGGACTTGCGCCCCATCGCTTCGATGCGGCGCGCCGTCTCGCCGGCTTCGGCCGGGGAGGCGCGGTGGTGCACAATGACGTCGTAGCCGACTCTGGCGGCGGTCAGGGCGAGGGCGGCGCCGATCCGCTGACTCGCGCCGGTGACGAGGGCCCAGCCGCGTTCGCTCAACGACCAGCCTCCGCCCTAGTCGAGGCGGCGATACTCATAGAAATTGAGCGCCCCCAGGACGGCGATGAACACCAGGATGGCGATGATAGCGTCAATGCCCATGGGTGTTTCGTCCTTGCGGCCAATATCCGCGCTTTAGCGACGCTCGGCGCCTCGGGCAAGGGAATGATCGAGCGCCGGGGACACCGGGGTATAGTCCGAATCGTCATTGCGGTTCATGACGTTCGTCATCGGTGGCTGCCAACGGGCGGAGGGAGAAGGGCGTGCGCTGGTTCCAAGCTCTGTTGCCGCGCGAAGAGAGTTTCTTCGACCGGTTCATCGCCCATGCGAAGCTGCTCGTCGCCGGCGCGGAGGCGCTGCGCGACTTGCTCAACGGCGGCGCGGGCGTCGCGGCCGCCTGCGCGACCATCATCCGCCACGAAGAGGCCGCCGACGAGGTCACCCGCCAAATCTTCCTGGCCATCCGCCGCACCTTCATCACACCCTTCGACCGCGGCGACATTCGCGAGCTGGCGACAGCGCTCGACGACGCCATCGACCAGATGCAGAAGACCGCCAAGTCGATCACCCTGTTCGAGGTTTCGGAGTTCCAGGCGGAGATGCGGGAGCTCGGCGACCTCGCCATTCAGGCCGCCTATCTGACGCTCGAAGCCACCGAACTGCTGCGCGACATGCGCCGCAACGCGGCCCGCCTCAACGCCATCGGCGAGGCGGTGACCCGGATCGAAAATCGCTCGGACGAGGTCTACGACGCTGGCATGAAGATCCTCTTCCGCGACTGCCAGGACCATCCCATGGACTTCATCGTCGGGGCCGACATCCTGGACCATTTGGAGAAGGTGATCGACCGTTTCGAGGACGTCTCCAACGGTATCAACGGCATACTGATCGAGCAGCTTTGAGCCGTGCCCGAGGCGACCATGCTCACGCTCTGGCTGCTCGTCGCCACCGCCTTGGTGTTCGACTATCTGAACGGGTTGCACGACGCGGCCAATTCCATCGCCACCATCGTTTCGACCCGGGTGCTGAAACCGCGTCACGCGGTGGCCTGGGCGGCGTTCTTCAACTTCGTCGCCTTCCTGTTTTTCGGCCTTCACGTCGCCAAAACCATCGGCTCGGGCATCGTCTCGGTCGACGTCATCAGCGACCGGGTGATCTTCGGCGCCCTGGGCGGGGCGATCGTCTGGAACATCGTCACCTGGCTGGCCGGCATCCCATCCTCGTCCTCGCACGCCCTGGTGGGGGGGCTCGTCGGCGCGGGTCTGGCCAAGGCTGGCCTGAAGGCCATCGTCTGGGATGGCGTGGCCAAGACGGCGGCCGGCATCGTCGTCTCGCCGCTTTTCGGTTTTGTCTTGGCGTTGATCCTGGTGCTGGCGGTGTCATGGATATTCGTCAGGTCACGCCCGGCGGCGGTCGACCGCCTGTTCCGCTCGGTGCAATTCGTCTCGGCGTCTCTCTATAGCCTGGGCCATGGCGGCAACGACGCGCAGAAAACCATGGGCATCATCGCCGCCCTTCTCTATGCGCACCGCACCGGAAACCAGGCGTTCAGCGTTCCCCTGTGGGTGGTGCTGGCCTGTCAGACGGCCATGGCCCTGGGCACATTGTTTGGCGGCTGGCGGATCGTGCGCACCATGGGCTCGAAGATCACCCGCCTGACCCCGGTTCAGGGCGTCTGCGCCGAGACCGGCGGGGCGATCACCCTGTTCCTCGCCACCTACCTCGGCGTCCCGGTCTCGACCACCCACACGATCACCGGGGCCATCGTCGGCGTCGGCGCCGCGCGGCGCACCTCGGCAGTTCGATGGGGCGTGGCCCGGGGTATCGTCGTCGCCTGGGTTATCACCATGCCGATGGCCGGCGTCGTCGCCGCGGGTCTCTATCTGGCCAGCGGGTGGCTGTTCCGATGAAGCCGATAAAGGCCGTCGGCATCCAATACGCGGCTCTGCCCTACCTCATCGACGGGCCGCAGGTTCGCGTCCTACTGATCACCTCGCGCGAGACGCGCCGCTGGGTGATTCCCAAGGGCTGGCCGATGAGCGGCCTCAAGCCCCAGGAGGCGGCGGCGGCCGAGGCGGCGGAAGAGGCGGGGATCATCGGTGAGGTCGAACCGACGCCGATCGGCTCCTATCGCTACCTCAAACAGATCAAGGGCAAGCCGGGCGTCGCCGTGCAGGTGATCGTCTTCCCGTTCCATGTCGACGACTACCATGAGACCTGGAAAGAGCAGGGCCAGCGAGGCTACGAATGGTTCCGCTATCAGGCGGCGGCGAGGCGGGTGGCGGAGCCCAGCCTCAAGCGTCTGATCCAAGAGTTCGGCGCGGCGCGAACGCCCACCCTGCTTGCCAAGAGCCTGCGAAGATATCGGACCTGGCGGATCGCTCGGGCGCACTAGAGCCGGCGCGAGGGTTCAAAGACGATCGCGGGCGAGACGCTCGTAGATCGGCCGGACCGCGGAGGCCATGGCGCCGAGGCGCGTGTCGAGCACCGGCGCATCGCGCGGGGACGCGGCGAACCCCGTGGAGCGCAGGACGGCGTCATACCAGGCTGGCGCCCAGGCCCCATCGGTTGGGCGCGGGCCCGCGGGCCAATTCAGCATCGCGGCGTGAAACGGGATGTCGAGCGCGGCGCACAGCGCGCCCAGCACGCGCCTCGGGTCGGCCAGCACATCGTCGGCGTCGATCACCGGAGGCGCGCGCCCCATCCTCTGCGTCGCCTCATCGAAGAGCGACGCCTGCTGAACAAAGCCGATATCGTCCATCTCGACGTCGGCCCGCCTGGCGGCATAGGAGGCCAGCACGCGCTCGGGGGCCCGGATCAGAAATGCGTGGCGGCAACGCTCCATCCAGCCACGTTCGAACCCGGGCAGCATGTGGTGGGTCATGTGTTTCTGGTAGAAAATCGGCGCGCCCAGCGGCCCGCTTCCGACGATGCCTTGGGCGACCTTGGCTGGGTCGGACTCCTGCTTCGCCAGCACCACCTCGCGCATGGGGTGGTCCGCGCCAGACGCCGCCAGATAGGCGGCGTAGAACGGCTCGTCGATCACCTCCGTGTCCGGACGATTTTCGAAGGCCCGCATCATCGCCGTGGAGATATTGCGCGGCCCCGACCACATGGCGATGCGAATGGTTTCACTCATCGCCGGGCCGCGGCGTCGGCGTCCTTGAGGTCTTCGTAGAGCGCGCGAATCCGCTTGGTCACCGGTCCCGGACATTCGCTCATGGTGAAATCGTCGATCTGGCGCACCGGCGTGACGCCGGCCATGGTGCCAGTGACGAAGGCCTCGTCGGCCGCACGCGCGAACTCTGGCGCGAACGCGCCCTGGCGCAGTCGGAGACCGTGCCGTTGGCACAGCTCGATGACCTGGCCGCGGGTGACGCCGTTGAAACAGAATTCGCCGGTCGAGGTCAGGATCTCGCCGCCTCGGACGAAAAAGAAATTCGTGGCGTTGCAGCTCGATACGAAGCCGGCGGGATCGAGCATCAAGGCCTCGTCGGCGCCCGCCTCGATGGCCTCCAGCAGAGCGGTGATCAGATTGAGCCGGCTATGAGAATTGAGGCGCATGTCAAACATGGCCGCCGGCGTGCAGCGCACAGACACGGTGGCGAGGCGAAGGCCGTTGTCGGCGTTGATCGCCGATGGCCGCTTGTGCTCGGCGGTGATGGCGATGGTCGGTCGGCCCAGAGCGGTGCGCGGATCCTGGCTGATGGTGGATTTCACGCCCCGGGTGACCATCAGACGCACATGCACGCCATCGGTCATGGCGTTGGCGGCGAGGGTGGCCTCGATCGCGGCGGTGATCTCCCCGCCGCTCATGCCGATATCGAGGCGGATGGCTTTGGCGCCGGCGAACAGGCGGTCGAGATGGGCCTCGAGGAAGAGAATCCGGCCCTTGTGCAGGCGAAGGCCCTCCCAGACCCCATCGCCCATGCCGAATCCGGCGTCGAACAGGGAAACCCGGGCTTCCGAACGCGGAACCAACTGGCCGTTCAGCCAGACGCGCGCGGTCTGGTTGCGCGGATCGGCTTCGAAATCCTGACTTCCGGCCATGGTTGGGCTCGACGGCCGCGCGCTACGGGTTTTCGGGCGCCGCCGCATTGGCGCGGGCAAAAAAGATCGTGACCTTCATGCCCTGGCCAGGAGCGGATTCGACTTCCAACGTCGCCTTGGCGTTTTCGCGCAGAGACCGGACGATCATCGCTCCGAGCTTGCCCGCCTTGGGCCAAACGACGCCATCGGGAAGTCCGACGCCATCGTCGGCGATGACGACCCGACAACCGTGATCGTCGACCAGGCTTTTGAGCCAGATTGTGCCGCCCTCGCGACCCGCGAAGGCGTGTTTGAGCGCATTGGTCAGCAGCTCGTTGACCACCAGCCCAGCCGGCATGGCGACATTGATCGACACCGGCCAGGTATCGACCTGAATACTGAAGTGGATCCCCTCGACCGCATGGGCGTGCATCACCGCCGTGGCGATCTCGCCGAGGTACACCCCAAGATCGATAGTCTCGCCGGCCCCTTCGACCGAGAGCGAGTTGTACAACAGAGCCAGCGCTTCGACGCGGCCGGCAAGGCGATCGAAGCGTCGATCCGTGGCGTCGTCGGGCATGTTGCGCGCTTCGAGGCGAATGAGCGCGGTGATCATCTGCAGGTTGTTTCTCACCCGATGCTGCAACTCGCGCAGCAGGGTGTCCTTGTCGCGTAGCCGCTGGTCCGCGCCTTCGAGGTCGTCCCGCCTGCCCACGTCGGCCAGGGCGATCAGGCGAAAGACGGGCTTTCCGTCATCGTCCTCGATGATGTTCGACCAGGCGTCGACATCGCCCGTCTCGCCAGACTTCTCGATGGAGAACACGCCGATATAGTCCTGCTCGTCGGCTATGGCGTCGCTCAGCCGGCGCTCGTCATCAGAGGCGGTCGCGTGGCCCACGATCACATCCCACGCCTTGCCTTCCAACTCGGCCGCCACCTGTCCGGTCAGGCGTTCGAATTCGAGGTTCACGTAAACGACGCATTCGGACGGCCGCAGCTCGGAAACGGCGATGGCGATGGGAATGTGGTCGAGAAACTGCTTGAAGCGGTCGCTCTCAAGAGCGCTCGCCAGATCGGCGGTATCGAGCAGTTGCTCCACGGCGCCGTCGTTCAGATCATTTTTCGCGGCCATGCAAAGCGTCAGTAGCAGACAAGCGGCGGATAGGGACGCACTTTCGCGGCGGGCGTGAAATGTGCCAACTCTCGCGGCCATGAGCGAGGTCACCGATCGCACGGACGCCGCCAGTCTCGCTGGCTTCGATGAGATCATCGACGTGCGCACCCCGGCGGAGTTCGCGGACGATCATCTGCCAGGGGCGGTCAACCTGCCGGTGCTTTCCAACAGCGAGCGCGCCGAGGTGGGGACAATCTATGTCCAGGTCTCGCGTCTGAAGGCGCGCCGGATTGGCGCGGCCTATGTGGCCCGCAACATCGCCGGCCATCTGGAAGGGGCGCTGAACGACAAGCTCGGCGCCTACGCGCCGCTCGTCTATTGCTGGCGCGGCGGGCAACGGTCGCTGGCCATGGCCACGGTGCTGGAACAGGTCGGCTGGCGGCCGACGCGCTTGGCCGGCGGTTACAAGACCTATCGCCGCCGGGTCACCACCCGGCTCTACGATGGCGCGCCGCTCGAACGGCTGGTTCTCTTGGATGGCTACACCGGTTCGGCCAAGACCGAGATTCTTGGCCGGCTCGCCGCCCTGGGCGCGCAGACCCTCGACCTCGAGGGTCTCGCCGGTCACCGGGGTTCGCTCTTCGGCGCCGTTCGGGGACAATCCCAACCTACTCAGAAGATGTTCGAAAGCCGTCTGCTAGCGGCTTTGGAGAGCCTGGACCTGGCGAGGCCGATCGTCGTCGAGGCGGAGTCCTCCAAGGTGGGCCAGATCATGCTGCCGCCGGTTATCTGGCAAGCGATGGCGGTCGCGCCCCGGATCGAGATCGACGCGCCCCGCGAGGCCAGGATCGGCTATCTCCTAAGCGCCTATCGAGATCTGACCGTTGATCGGGCCGCGCTCGTCGCGAGCCTCGCGGCGCTGCCCGAGCGCCATGGCGCCAAGCGTTTGGCGGCGTGGACGGCGATGGTCGGCGCCGGCGACTTCGCCGCGCTGGCGAGCGATCTCGTCGAGGTTCACTATGACCCGGCTTACGAGCGGTCGCGCCGCAAGGACGAACGGCCCAATCTGGGAACGGTGGTGATGACAAACCTTTCACGCGACGACCAGGACAGAGGTGTGCGGGAGATCGCGGCCCTCCTCGCCACGCGGGAAGGGCGGTCGTGAACCCCGCGCCGCGCCTGACTTCGCTCGCCCACGGCGGCGGCTGCGGATGCAAGCTTTCGCCCAAGGTTTTGCGCGAACTGCTGGCCGAACAGCCCGCGACGGCGGGATTCGCCGATCTGCTCGTCGGGACCGAAACCGGCGACGACGCCGCCGTCTGGCGGCTGAACGACGAACAGGCGCTCGTCGCCACCACCGACTTTTTCATGCCCATCGTCGACGATCCGCGCGATTTCGGGCGCATCGCCGCGACCAACGCCCTTTCCGATATCTACGCCATGGGCGCGCGGCCGATCTTCGCCTTGGCCATCGTCGGCATGCCGGTCGACAAGCTGCCGATGGAAACCATCCGCGCCATCCTCGCCGGCGGGGCGGAGGTGTGCCAGGCGGCGGGCGTCCCCATCGCCGGCGGCCACTCGATCGACAGCGCCGAACCGATTTACGGCTTGGTGGCGCTGGGCTTGGCGCACCCCAGTCGCCTGTTGCGCAATTCGACCGCGCGGGCGGGCGACGCGCTCATCCTCACCAAGCCGCTTGGCGTGGGCGTGCTGAGCGCGGCGCTGAAGCAGGACCGGCTCGACGCGGCGGGCTACGCCGCCCTTATCGCCACGACCACCCAACTGAATAAGGTCGGGGCGGACTTGGCGGGCAAAACCGGCGTGCACGCGGTGACCGACGTCACCGGTTTCGGCCTTCTGGGTCACACCTTGGAGATTTGCCGGGCGGCGAGCCTGACGGCCGAGATAGCCATGGGCGCGGTTCCGATCCTGCCGGGCGTCGAACCGCTCCTCCGCCAGGGCGTCCGCACCGGAGCTTCGGCGCGCAATTGGGAGAGTTGCGCCGACGCGTGCGACGCGTCGAGTTCCTTGGAGGACTGGAAGCGCGACTTGCTCACCGACCCGCAGACCAGCGGCGGACTGTTGATCGCGGTGGCGGCAGACGCGGCCTCGGAGCTGTTAAAATTCGTGCACGGCGAGGGATTCGGCCACGGCGGGATCATCGGATGGCTTCGCGACGGCCCGTCGCGCGTTAACATCGTCCAAGGAGACCATTGACGCCGCTCGCGGTCGAAACTAGCTAAGGCTTCGGCAGACAATTCCTATAGGTTCAGGATGAATTTGATTCATCTCATTAACCCGCTCTATTCCCTCTCCGGCCTGGTGGTCGGACTGCTGGTTGGATTCACCGGCGTGGGCGGCGGCTCGCTGATGACTCCGCTGCTGGTTCTGGTGTTTCACATTCACCCGGCGACGGCCGTTGGCACCGACCTGCTTTACGCCGGCGCCACCAAAACCGTCGGCACGGCGGTGCATGGCGCGCGGCGGACCGTGGATTGGGGGATCGTCGGACGCCTGGCCGCCGGCAGCGTGCCGGCCGCGGCCATAACCCTGGTGGCCATGAACCATTTCCACGCCAAGGCCGATACTCAGCATGGTGTGATCACCAGCATCCTGGGCGTGGCCCTGATCCTTACCGCCCTGGCGATCCTGTGCCGGCGGATCATCCTGAAATTCTTCGCCGACAAGGTCGGCGACTTCGAACCCGGGCGGCGCACAGGCTACACAGTCATTCTCGGCGCGATTCTAGGCGTGCTCGTTTCGCTCTCGTCGGTGGGCGCCGGGGCGATTGGCGTGACGGTGCTGCTGGTGCTCTATCCGAAGCTCCCGGCGGCCAAGCTGGTCGGTTCCGACATTGCTCACGCCGTGCCCCTGACCTTGATGGCCGGTTTTGGCCACTGGCTGATGGGCTCGGTTGATTTCACTCTGCTGGCCTCCCTGCTGGTGGGCTCGATCCCCGGCATCATCGTCGGCAGCCTGCTCTCCTCGCGGACGCCCGACTCGATCCTGCGACCGATCCTGGCCTCGACGCTGGCTCTGGTCGGCGGCCGCCTGTTCTTTTAGCCGCCGGCGCGCTTGGCGATCGACTGGACGCGCGGCGCTCGCCGGCCGAAACAGGCGGGATGAAACCCGTAGCCAACGTCGTCCTCGTCCTTCTCGACAGTCTCAACCGGCACATGCTGGGCTGCTACGGCGGGACCGAATTCGCGACGCCCAATATCGACGCCCTGGCCGCTCGCTCGGTGCGCTTCGATGGCCACTACGTCGGCTCGCTGCCGTGCATGCCGGCGCGCCATGACATCCTTTGTGGCGCGCTCGATTTCCTGTGGAAGCCGTGGGGTTCGGTGGAGATCTGGGAGGACGCGATCACCGCCCGGCTCTCCGCCGCCGGCGTCGTCTCGCAGCTGATCAGCGACCACCCGCATCTCTTCGAGCGCGGGGGCGAGAACTACCACGTCGACTTCACCGCCTGGGACTATCAGCGCGGCCACGAGGGCGATGCGTGGAAGACCAGGCCCGACCCGTCGTGGGCCGGCGCGCCCTCGTTCGGTCGGCGGCGCATGCCATATGACAACTCACGCGGCTTCTTCCGCGGCGAGGCCGACTTCCCTGGGCCGCGCACGCTTGCCGCCGGCGCCCGCTGGCTTGAACAGAACGCCGGAGCGCACGAGCGCTTCTTCCTGATGATCGACGAATTCGATCCGCATGAGCCGTTCGATACGCCCGAGCCTTACGCCAGCCTGTACGATCCGGATTGGACCGGGCCGCATCTCATCTGGCCGCCCTATGCCGTCGGCGGCGTGGCCAAGGGCGTCCTCACCGAGCGCGAGGGGGCGCAGGTCCGCGCCTCCTACGGTGGCAAGCTGACCATGATCGACAAATGGCTGGGCCGCTTGCTCGATACGCTCGGCGCTCAAAACCTGTGGCGCGACACCGTGGTCATCCTGACCACCGACCACGGCCACTACCTCGGCGAGAAGGACATCTGGGGCAAGCCCGGCGCGCCGCTCTATCAGACCATCGCTCACATCCCGCTGATGATCGCCGCGCCGGGCCTCGACGCCGGCGCGTGCGACGCGCTGACCACCAGCGTCGATCTCTTCGCCACCCTTGAGGACATCTTCACCTTGCCGCCGGCGCGCCAGGCGACTCATGGCGTGTCACTCGTTCCCCTGCTGACAGGCGAGAAAGCCGAGGTGCGCCAGTCCGTGCTGGCCGGGGTTTGGGGCCGCGAGGTCCATCTGATCGAGCGCCGCCTGAAGTACGCGCGCGCCCCGGCCGCCGCCAACGGGCCCCTGGCCATGTATTCCAACCGCTGGTCGACCATGCCGACCCATGTGCTGCCGCTCGGCCGCGAGCTCCCTCTGCCAGACGACCGCGCGGTGCTCGACAAGATGCCGGGGAGCGCGGTCCCCGTGCTGCGCCAGATCTGGGAGGCGGGCGACGCCGTCCCCTACTGGGCCGCGACGAGGTTCTCAGGCTCGAAGCTGTTCGATCTGATCAGCGATCCAGGCGAGAAGACCAACCTCGCTGGCGGCGCGAGCGAGGCCGAGGCCGCTGGCCGCCTCGCCGCCGCCCTGCGCGCCATCCAGGCGCCGGAAGTCCAGTTCCAGCGCCTGGGGCTCTGAACTCAACGCTCGCTAAGCGGTGCGCACCAGGCAAATGACGTCCGCCGACGGGCGGACGTTGCGAACTTCAGAAATGGGTGGATTGCGGACTTTCAACCTTCCGGAAGCGGCTGACCGAAGAGCTTCGTGGGTTTCGATCCAACAGGGCTGCTAGCTACCGACAAGCCGCTTCCCGATCCAACCAGCACTACGTCTTGATCTCCATCGATGAAGTACGCCTGCCAACTCTCATACCCGCAAGACGTGCTGATGATTTCAAGCCGGGTCCCTGTGTCGAATGTGAGCGCTATATCTGCCGTGCGGAGATCGACTGAGGCGGCCACCACTGCCGCCGAAGCCAGCGATGCGCGGATTTTCAGTTGAGCATTCAAAGGTTCGGGAAGACCAAATTGGTGCCCGTGGTCCTCCGACGTGAGGACCAAGTGGTCGGCGTCGACGAGTCGCCACAGGGTTTCCACCACGACGACACAACCACTTCGAACGGCCAGGCCGC
>DATCEL010000207.1:0-5537 GCA_036510115.1 Caulobacteraceae bacterium | reverse complement strand
CTTTCGATCACCACCGCGCCAAACAACTCCGGATGCTGGGTCATGGAGACGCTCATCAGCACCCCGCCGTTGGAGCGGCCATAAATGCCGAGGCGTCGGGGCGAGGTGATCTTGTGGGCGATGAGATCCTCCGCCACGGCCGCGAAATCGTCGAACGCTCGCTGGCGATGCTCGCGCAGGGCCGCCTCGTGCCAAGCGGGACCGAATTCGCCGCCACCCCTGATATTGGCCAGGACATAAGCCCCGCCGCGTTCCAACCACAGCTTGCCGAGCTCGGGCCGATAGCTCGGCGTTTCCGAGATCAGGAAGCCGCCGTAGCCGAACATCTGGGTGGGCGTCGAGCCGTCGAACTTCATCGCCCTGGGCCGCACCAGCCAATAGGGGATGCGCGTACCGTCCTTGGACGTGGTGAAATGCTGTTCAGTGACGTCGCGGCTAGCGTCGAAACGCGCCGGTAGGGCCTTCACCTGGCGCAGGACGGCGCTGGCGGCGTCCACCGACCACAGGGTGGTTGGGGTGAGGAAGCTCTCCGAGGCGACATAGGCGCGGTCTGACGCGCGATCGGCCGCGACGATCGAAAGCGCCACGCCCCGAGGGAAGGCCAGTCGCTGGGCGCGCCAGCCGTCCGGACCCGGACGATAGACATCCAGCGTCCCATTCACGGTGTCCAGAAGTTCGACCAACAGGCAGTCCCGGGTCACTTCCACTTCGTTCACCGTCTGGGTCGCCGAAGGATGAAAGATGCGTTCGGCCGCACCGGTCACCGGCTCATAGGCGATGAGATCGCCGGCCGTGAACGCCGGATGGCCGGCGCCCGCGCCCCAATCCTCGTTGAGACCGATGATCATTCGGTGGTCGAGATAGCCGCGCAGTTCGATCTTGCCGGGAAGGTCGAGCAGACGGGTCTTCCCCTCGGGCCCGGCCAGCCAGAAGCGCGTGGTGAAGGTGGTCGGACCGCGCTCATAGAGCACGTGCTCGACCTCGCCGCCCGGGCCGCGCAATACCCGCGGGCCGGCCCCGACGTCGGTGGCCTCACCGCGGAAAACCTCGCGCGCCTCGGAGAGCGGCTGGCCGCGCTTCAATTCTTTGACCACATAGGGATAGCCGGAGGCGGTCAGCGTCCCTGGGCCGAAATCGCGGGCGATCAGGAGCGTGTCGGCGTCGAGCCATTGCACCTGTTGCTTGCCGACGGAGAAGCGAAAGCCAGCCGGAACGAGGGCTTTGGCGACAGTGTCGAATTCGCGCAGCTCGACAGCGTCGCCGCCGCCGTTGGAGAGATGGACCAGGCACAGTCGATCTTCGGGCGGCAGACAGGTTGAGCCTTTGAAGATCCAGTTCTTGCCCTCGGCTCTGGAAAGAGCGTCGAGGTCCAGCAGAGTTTCCCAGTTGGGCGCGGGTGAGTTGTAGGACGCGGCGCTCGCCCGCCGCCAAATGCCTTTCACATGGTCCTGGTCCTGCCAGAAATTGGCGACGCCGGCGCCCAGGAATTCCGGAACCGGAATGCGATCCTTGGCGATGAAGATGGCCAAGGCCTGACGGTGAAAGACGGCGTAGCGCGGATCGGTCTCCAGGCGCGCGGCAGTGCGCGCGTTCTGCTTCTCTACCCAGGCCATGGCTCTCGCCGAATGAACATCCTCAAGCCAGGCGAAAGGATCGGGCGCGCCGGGAGCGGCGGATGGCAGTTCGACGGTGGCGGCCATGGCGGAGCTAACGGCGAAGGCGGCGAGCGCCGCGACGATCATTGTGCGCATGCGGCCGCATATACCGCACTGTCTCGGAGAGCAAAGCGGCCGCAGGGTCACATTGAGACGAGGGGCCAGCTTGATCCCACCGCCAGGGCCTTATCTGTTGCGCGTCCGCCGAACCTTTGGTCTCATCGCGCGATGGCGCGGGTTCAGCTTTCCGGTGTGGGCAAGACGTTCGGGCTCGTCACGGTCCTCAGCGACATTGACCTGACCGTCGACGACGGCGAGTTCGTCGTCTTCGTTGGCCCCTCCGGCAGTGGCAAATCCACGCTGCTGCGGGTCATCGCCGGGCTCGAGGATGCATCGCGCGGCGAGATTCGTCTTGATGGGGAACGCGTCAACGACCTGCCGCCAGCCGCACGCGGCATGGCCATGGTCTTTCAGTCCTACGCTCTCTATCCGCACATGACCGTCGCCGAGAACATGGCCTTCGCCCTGAAACTAGCCAAGACCCCCCGCGCGGTCATCGACGAGGCGGTGGGTGAAGCCGCGCGGGTGCTCAATATCGAAGCTCTGCTGAGCCGGCGGCCCAAGTCCCTGTCCGGCGGCCAGAGACAGCGCGTGGCCATTGGCCGGGCGATCGTGCGCAAGCCCAACGTGTTCCTCTTCGACGAACCGCTTTCCAACCTGGACGCCGCGCTTCGCGTGCACATGCGCTATGAATTCGCCAGCCTGCACGAACGGCTCAAGACGACAATGATCTACGTCACCCACGACCAGGTCGAGGCCATGACCCTGGCCGACCGAATCGTCGTTCTCTCCGAAGGGCGCATCGAACAGGTTGGAGCGCCGATGGATCTCTATTTGCGGCCGGACAATCTGTTCGTGGCCGGCTTTGTCGGCTCGCCGAAGATCAATCTGTTCAAGGGTAAGGTCGAGGCCGCCAGCGACGGCCGCGCCCGCGTGCGTCTCGCGTCGGACGATATCGTCGAAGTCGCGGTCGAGACGTCCGGGATCAAAGTCGGGGACCCGGTAACTCTGGGCGTTCGGCCGGAACATCTTGAGGCTCACGCTGCCGCCAACGCGGTGACCGCCACGGTTCGCTTCGTCGAATCCTTGGGTGCGGTGTCTTATGCCTACGGCGCCTTGAAAGACGGCGGCGAAGAATTCACCGCGCAACTTGCGGGCGACTCGCCGGTCGCCGCCGGCGAAAGCCTGCGCCTCGGCTTTTCCATGACCACCGCGCACCTTTTCGATGCGGCGGGCCGGGCCTACAGGCGCACTTCGGCGGCCGACGCGAACCCGGCCACGAGCGACGGTTGAGCGGCGCGGAGCGATCAACGCTCATGGTCGCTCGATCACCACCTCGCCCGGACCGTTCAAATGCAGCGCGCCCTGGCGCCACGCGACGGTGCGACCGTTCAGGCGCGCCGCGCGCGGCGCGGTCGCGAAGGGCCACGCGAACACATAGCCGCCCGGCGGGTGGGCGCCGCTGACGCGCAGGACCAGCGCGCGACCCCGCAATCTGGCCGACCATGTCAGCCTGCCGTATGGCGTGCGCAGATCGGCCACACCGACGCCGTCGACGCTCGTGAACCAGACAGGCGGAATTCCGGCCCCAAGCACCAGAGCACGATCGCTTTCGCGCTCGAAGGCGAACATGTCCAGCACCGAGCGCGCGTAGTCGGAGGCCACCCAGGCATGGGGGATGTCGCCGATGAACCGCGGCTTGCGCGCATCCCGCCCCACCACCTCGGCCCAGCCGTTCCAGGCCACAGGGCGACGGTCCTTCAAGAAGAAATCGAGCAACGCCCCGGCGCGCCCCCGCCAACCGAGCCGCGTGAACGCGCCGATCGTGCGCAGCTCATAAGGGGTGTAGGCTTCCCAGCTCCGGTCCTCATCCCGGCGGCGGACGAAGTCGCGCCAGTAGCGCTCGAAGGTGGCCGACAGCAACGCCTTGGGCAAGGTTTCGGCCTCGCCGCCGGGGCTAAGGGCGATGGTGGTCGAAGTGGGATCGAAGTCGCCGAGATCGGCGGCGCCGGGGATGTAGTTGATGCCGTGGGCGCGGACGGAGGCGGCCAGGGAGGCGTAAAGGTCGCGGCGGAAGTCGTCACGAGACCGGGTCAGCCGCGACATTGCTGGCGCTTCCTCTAGGACGCCGGCGATGAAAACCGCGTCCCGGTAGCCGAGCAGGCCCCACAAATCATCCCAATAGGAATAGGCGGGCTTGTTGGAATAGCCTTCGTGACTGATCGACGGCGCCAGCAGCCCATGGACCACGGGAAAATCAGGTTGGCCCGCGACGGCCGGCGCCCTCGCGCCACGTAAAGTGTCCATATAGGCCACCGAGGCCTGGACGCGCGGCCATACGGCGCGCAGCAGGGCCTTGTCGCCACCGTATCGATAGACCTGGGCGGCCAGATGGATCAGCTCGCCTTCGCTGTCGTTCTCCGGTGTCGGGTCCCCGCCCCGCGCGTCGATGCAACAGGGAACCTGGCCATCGGGGAATTGATGCGGCGCGTACCAGCGCAGATAGTCCGCCGCCACGTCGCCATGGCCCAGGCGCAGCAAGGCTTCCGAGATCATCGTTCCGTCGCGGATCCAAGAACGATCGTAGGATCTCGTCCCCGGCCGCAGAATGGGGCCGTCGCGCGACATCAGCATATAGGCCAGAGAGGTCCGCAGGGTATTCACAACGGGACGCGCCACCGGCGGCGCAGTGAAGGTGACGCGGCCGAGGCGTTCGCGCCAGGCGCGCGCCACGGCGGCCTGGCGCCGCTCGAGCCAGGCTTGGGGAGAGCCGGAGAGCGGAGCCGGCGGCCCTGCGTCCGCAAGAGGCGCGACCCAGGCTACCGTGGCGGCGCCACGCGGTGGCAGAACGAGTGTGTAGATCAAGGCTCCCGAGGCCAAGCCGTCCGCAGCATGCACCGGATCGCCCTTTGCGCCCGCGGCGAGCAGCATTTCCAGCGACGCACCATGGACGGCCACGTACCGGTCTGGGGTGGTCAGCGGATAGACCCGAGGCCGTCCGTTCACCGCCAGCCGCGCGCCGTCCCAGGCCAGGTCGGCGATGGGACTGAAACCGCCTGGCGTGTTGAGGAATTGCTCGGGTCCGTTCACCTGGAGGGGCCTTATGGCCAGGGCCAGCGTCAAGGTGAGGGTCCGCGCGGTCAGGTTGCGCAGGTCATAGCGCGCTATCAGGCTCGGACTCCTGGCCTCTCCAGCCGCAAAGCCGGTTATCTTCATGCGCCAGCCGGGACGCGCCCAGGTGACGCTCGGGATCGGGAGAAAGCTGTCCTGCAGGGATTGTTCCAGGGAGACGTCAGCCCAGGTTACCAGATTCCCGCCCTGGATGACGAATGGCTCGATGGAAACACTGCCCTTGGCGAGCTCGACGGCGCCGTCCTCCGAGATCAGCCCGCTCTGGGCGCCCCCGTCCACGCCAACCAGCGTCCAGTAGGATTGCTCGCCGCGAAAGGCGCGCGGATAGAGTCCCCGCCGAGCCCCCCTGGCCAAAGTCTCGATCGCCGCGTTACGGGCGGCGACGGTCGCGGGGGGCCGCGGGCCCAAGTCGTCGAACGCCCCCACGGGCGCGGCCGCCGCCAGTACCGCCAGTCCGGCCGCGGCGCCGACGATCCCCGTCCACGGACGGATGGCTGAGTGCGTCACCGCCGCCGTCAGTCCACGCTCTCGCCGTCGAGGTTCGCGCCGTTGGTGGCGATGACCTCCGCATAGAAGCGGGCGCTGTCCTTGAGCGTGCGCGCCTGGGTGGCAAAATCCACATGGACGATGCCGAAGCGCTTGGAATAGCCGAGCGACCACTCTAGATTGTCGAGCAGCGACCAGACCATG
>DATCEL010000206.1:0-2717 GCA_036510115.1 Caulobacteraceae bacterium | reverse complement strand
TCTTGTTGACGTCGACCGGCTCGAAGGCGCCGCTCCGCTTGCGGACGCGCATGCCGGTTTGCGGTGCGGCCTCGTCCTGCCGCTCGGGACGGCGAGAGGTGAGCTGGGGCGGGCGGCCGCCGCTCGGGGTCGTGACGGGTTCGGTCAGCATGCGTCTCCTCCTCGTTGGGCTCTCGCCGCACACGGAGAAGGGAGGTCCGCCGATCGCGCCAGGCACGCACGGGAGCCCGAAGGCTCTCGGACCGACCTTCCACCCCGCGGGCGGCTTTCCAGGTCGAACCGACGCCGGATGTTTCCCGGCGCCGGATGCTGGCAGGTCTTTTATTGTTGTCGGAGCCCTGGGAGGGTTCCGAACCTCCCGCGATGGGCTTCGGTGGGCTAAGCCCACCTACGCCGGACGCGATTGGGTTCGGCGCCCCTCAAGGGTACCGATTGGTTTCCTCGCCCCACCGCTTCCCAGCCCCGGGAGGGCCAGTGCTTGTCGTGGGGTTCGTTCTCGCTTACCGCTGCGGGGCAGCCTCGGATTTTCACCGAGTTCCCTTTGAGCCGGGGCCGAGGCCCCGACACCAGCGCAGGACGCAACCTATCGTAACGTACCGCCACGGTCAACCAAATATTGTGGTACCGACCAACGATACCCACTAGGGGCAGTGGTTATCAGTACTTAACGGAGGGGAAGCCGCGATCGGGGCGGGCGAACAGATAGCCCTGCAGGGCGTCCGCGCCCAGCGAAACGATGCAATCGCGTTCGGCGGCGGTTTCGATCCCTTCGGCCACCAGCTTGATGTTGAGATCCTTCGACAGCGCGGCGATGGCGCCGACCAGCTTGCGCTTGACGGCGGACGACTCGATCCCGCGCACCAAGGACATGTCGGCCTTGACGACGTCGGGCTCGAGCGCCGCGAAGCTGGAGAGGCCGGCGTAACCGGCGCCCAGATCGTCGACCGCGATCCGGTACCCGATGCCGCGCAGCCGCTCGATGCGCGAGCGCAGGCCGCGAATCTGATCGAGCGCCGCCCGCTCGGTGATCTCGAGGACGATCCGATCGGCGAACGGCGCCAACCCGTCCGTGCTCGAGTAGAGCTCCTCGTCGGCCAGATCGTTGGGATGTAGATTGATGAACAGCGTAGCCGCGGCCGGCGCGCGCGGCATGAGATCGACGATCAGCCCGCGGATGGCGCGTCCCAGCTCCTCGGTCCGATTCAGCCGCTCGGCCACATCGAACAGATCGACCGGGCTGCGCAACGTCGGCTCGTCGGTGCGAACCAGCGTCTCGTACGCGATGATGCTCTGCTCGCCCCACGAGATGATCGGCTGGCTGGCGATCCAGAGCTTGCCCAGCGCCGACGCGAAGCGCGCCTCGAGGCCAGCCCGATCGCTGCCCACCTTCCCTTCCAGCTCGGCGGCCGCCTCACGCCGCACGACCGCCAGCCGGTGCCAGCGCACGGCCCGCCGCACGACGTCCAGCAGCTCCTCCTGCGGAACCGGCTTGATGAGATAGCGGTAGGCGCCGTATTCGACCGCATCGATGGCGCTCTGCAGGTCCGGGCTGCCGGTCAGGAACACGAACGGGATGTCCAGATCCTTGGCACGGATCGCCCGCAGCAGCGCGCGCCCATCGACATCGGGCATATCCAGGTCGCTCACGATGGCGTCGAAGCTGTTGGCCTCGGCCAGCGCGATCGCCTCCCGCCCGCCGTGCGCCACGGTGACGCGAAAGCCGTTGCGGGTGAAGATCCGTTCGGACATCCGCACCACCGCGGGCTCGTCATCGACCACCAGCACGGAGGGAATTTCGGTGCCGGCGCTCTGGTCGTGACCACCGGAGGGGAGATCGGGGGTCGACATTCCGTGCATCGGTCGATCGTTGCGCAAATCGCCTCCGCAAACAAGCCAACAAATGCGAAATGCGAGGTAAGCGCGCCGATCTCTTTTGAGCCCTCTTTTGACCCCTCTTTTGAGCCCTTTTGGACGCCCTTTTGGCGGCCGAATCACCCCGCGCCCCTCGCCAACCCTAGGCGCCACCAGGAACCAGGAGGTTCGAAACCGGGGGCGATCAAAAGGACCAGGGGGTTACCCCAGTTTTGGGCTTCGGCTATGGGTGCTGGGCGCGCCCGACCTACGGCCGCGCCAGCCGGTCCGGGGCCGGTACCTTGTGGTTCAACTGCAACCAGTAGACGCCCAGTTGCCGGGCCGCCTCCACGAATTGAGCGAAGTCGACGGGCTTGCGGACGTAGCTGTTGGCGCCCAGATCATAACTCTGAAGGATGTCCTGCTCGTGCGCCGACGAGGTGAGCACGATGGCAGGTAGGTATTTGGTTCGAGCGTCCGCCCGCAACCGGCGCAAAACTTCCAGCCCGGGAAGCCGCGGGAGGTTCAGATCGAGGAGCACGATCTCGGGCATCTCCGGCGGGCTTTGCGCGTAGGCGCCGGTCCCGAACAGGTAATCGAGCGCTTCCACACCATCGTGGGCCACCACGAGCCGGTTCTCGATCTTGCTCTTGGCGAAGGCCCGCAGCGCCAGCTCGGCGTCGTCCGGGCTGTCTTCCACCAGCAGGATTGTGTTCCTCGACATGTGGTTGCCAATCTTCGTTATCGGCCCATGCGGACCGTCTTGGTAACGTGGGCCCGGGTCTGGCCCCCACAAGTCCCGCCGGCTGGGTTTCGAAACCGACGCTGCAATTTCAAGGTGAAACCGGACCGGAATCCGCGCGGCG
>DATCEL010000205.1:0-2573 GCA_036510115.1 Caulobacteraceae bacterium | reverse complement strand
AGCGCGGCGACCGTCAGGGCCAGGATCGCATCGGCGGAAGTCCTGCTCCAGACGTTGGCGCCTGGATCGGTCGGCTTTCAGTGCGCGCCGACGCTCGCTGAGATCAAGACCCGCATTCCCGGCTATGACAACCTCATCCGCTTCGACGCCGCCGGGCGCGTGGCTTGCGCCGCCGCGGATGCGCCCGCCGATCCCGAGCGAGCGACACGGCCCTGGTTCGCGGCCCTGGCGGCCGGCCAGCCGATCGCGGTCACCAGCCAGGGCGGGGTGGCCTACGCCGACCGGCCGGCGATCCTGGCGAGCGTCCGGGCCGTCGACAGCGAGGGCCATTTCGAGGGGGTGCTGACGGCGGTCATCGATCTGGACAGTCTGCGCCCACAGACGATCGACCGCTCTCTCCCCAATCAATCCCAGGTGGCGATCACCGACGCGACCGGGCGGCTGCTGTCCACCACCAGCGCCGACGCTTTTCCGACCGACGTCATGGCCCATTTGTCAGGCGCCGGCCGGACCTCGGGATTAATGTGGTTCGAGGCCGATCGAAAAGGCGCCCAACGCGTCTTCTCCTCCGCGCCCCTCGTCGGTCAGGAAGTCTATGTTGTGCTGTCGGCGCCCTTGCAGGGCGCCGTCTCCTGGGCGGTGTTCAATCCGGTCTCGGCCATCCTGCTGCCCGCCCTCGCCTTTCTGCTGCCTGTTCTGGCCGTCGGCTTCGTCGCCGAGCGCGGCATCGTGCGCTGGCTCGTCTACCTCAGGCGCATCGCCGCAATCTATGCCCGCGGGCGCTACAGCGTTCGCCCCAAGCGAGCCGAGACCGCCCCGCCGGAGCTCCGCCAACTGGCTGAAACCATGGACGCCATGGCCCGGACGATCGCCGCGCGCGACGCGGCCGCGCGCCTGTCCCTGGTTCAGAAGGACGATCTGCTGCGCGAAATCCATCACCGGGTGAAAAACAACCTGCAGGTGATCTCGTCCCTGCTCAATCTTCAGGAACGGGCCCTGGAAGAACCGGTGGCGCGAGCGGCGATGTCGGACACCCGCCAGCGAATCTCGGCGCTCGCGCTCATCTACCGCGCCCTCTACCAGGGACCCGACCTGAGACGGGTGGAGTTGCGCGACTTTCTCGACGAGCTGATTGGCCAGACGGTGCTGAGCGAGAACGTGCGCGGATCGCCGATCCGCACGGAACTCGACATCGAAGCCCTGGAGATCGACGCCGATCGCCTCGCCCCGCTGGCGCTGTTCGCCGTCGAGGCGATCACCAACGCCAAAAAGCACGGCCTCGCCTGTGGTGGTGTCCTGACCGTCACCTTTCGCGTGCGCGGCGAGAGCGCCGAGCTGTCGATCACCGATTCCGGCGGCCCGGACGCCGGGCCCGCCAAGGTCGGTGACGGCGTCGGCCGCACCCTGATGAACGCGTTCGCCCGCCAGCTTCGCGGCGAGGTGCGCTTCACCGCCAACAAAGGCGGCGGCTTGACGACCCGGCTGATTTTTCCGACACCGCGATTGGGCGACGGCTAGACGCTTAAAGGAACACCTCGCCAAGCTCTGCGTTAGCCCCTCGCCGCGCGTCATCGCCGCATCAATAGGAAGAACGACACCATGCGTAAGATCATCATCCTGGCGATCATCGCCGCCGGACTCGCCGTCTCCGCCTGCAACACCGTCGCCGGCGCCGGCAGAGACGTCTCTTCGACCGGCCACGCGGTGACCGACACCGCCAACGACGCCAAACCCCACTAGACCAGACAAGCCTCTCAGCGAGAGGGGCTTTTGAAAAGGGGGAGGGGCGTGCACCCCGCGCGGGATTTCCGTGAGGCCGATCGCGCCGAACTGATCGCCCGTGCGGGCGAGCGCGGCTTCGCGGTCCTCGCCGCCGTGGCCGATGGCCGACCGCTGGTCGGCCACGCGCCCGTGCTGGTCGATGGCCGACGCCTCCGATTCCATCTATCGGCCGCCAACCGGCTCACCGCCGCGGTGGTAGAGGCCGGCTGGGTCCTGGCGGTCATCACCGGCGAAGACGCCTATGTCAGCCCGGACTGGTACGCGGCGGCCGACCAGGTCCCGACCTGGAACTACGTCTCGGTCGAGATCGAGGGGCCGACGCGCGTCCTATCCCGCGCTGAGACCATCCAGCTCCTGGACGATCTTTCCGCGCGCTACGAAGCCTGGCTCTCGCCCAAACAGCCGTGGACGCGGGCGAAGATGGATCCGGCGCGGTTTGAGGCCATGATCGGCGGAATCGTCGGCTTCGAGATCACCATTGAACGCATCGAGGGAACCACCAAGCTCTCTCAGAACAAGCCGACCGGCGATGTCGCCCGGGTGGCCGCCGAACTGGCCAAGCTCGACGACGACGGGGCGCGAAAGATCGCCCGCCGCATGGTCAGGCGCCTGGCGGCAGACTGAGGGCGAACCTTACGCCGCCCTCGCGCGGTTCGATCGCGATCGTCCCGCCCGCTGAAGCCGCCAGCATGGCCACGAACGCCGCCGGCGCCCAGCGCCCCGCGAGACCCGCCGCATAGGCCTCGCCGGCGAGGCCGGACCGCACCTCGTCCTTGATCGCGACGCGCGGA
>DATCEL010000204.1:0-10048 GCA_036510115.1 Caulobacteraceae bacterium | reverse complement strand
GGCGCCGATGTCCGCCTCGAGGCCGCCTATGGCGACAGCGACGGCGATGTGGCCATGCTCGCCATCGCCGACGAGAAGGGCATGAAGGTGTTCGGGGAAAAGCCGTGAGGCACGCTCTGGCTGAAGATCTCGACCGCCTGGAGCCGCTGCTGACCCGCCTGCGAACCTTCCCCCCGCTCAGCGAAAAGTCGCGCGGGGTTTTCTACCTGAAAGGTCGGGCCTTCCTGCACTTTCATGCCGATCCAGCCGGGCTTTTCGCTGACGTCCGCGCGACCGATGGGGATTTCGAACGCCTCAAGGTCGACGACGCGGCTGGCGCGAAGGCGTTGCTCGAGAGGGTGGAGTCGTCAATTCGCCCCTCTCCCTGAGAGGGAGAGGGAGGGGCCCACGCGCAGCGTGGGAGGGTGAGGGGTTACACCGCCTGGTTCCCTAACCCCTCACCCGGAGCGGCTCACGCCGCTCTCGACCTCTCCCTCTAGGGAGAGGAGAGGTGAAGCGCAGCGCTACCGCTTCAACCGCGCCGCAAGGCTGGAGGTGTCCCAGCGCCGGCCGCCCATGGCCTGGACCTCGGCATAGAACTGATCGACCAAGGCGGTGACCTCCAGCCGGGCGCCGTTCGACCGCGCTTCATCAAGCACCAGGCCCAGATCCTTGCGCATCCAGTCGACGGCGAAGCCGAACGCGAACTCGCCCCGCGCCATGGTCGCCCAGCGGTTGTCCATTTGCCACGACTGCGCCGCGCCTTGCGAAATCGCCTCATAGACCTGCTCGGGGTCGAGACCGGAGCGGGCGGCGAAGCTCACCGCCTCGGCCAAGCCCTGGACGACGCCGGCGATGCAGATCTGATTGACCATCTTGGTCAGTTGGCCGCAGCCCGGCCCGCCCATGTGGCGCACGGCCTTGGCGTAGGCGCGCAAGACCGGTTCGACCTTAGCCACCGCCGCCGCGTCGCCGCCGATCATCACCGCGAGCTGACCCTTTTCGGCCCCGGCCTGACCGCCGGAGACCGGCGCATCCAGAAAGACGCAGCCGCGGGCGCTGGCCGCCGCCGACATCTCCCGCGCCAGGGACGCGGAGGTGGTCGTGTGATCGAGGATGATCGCCCCTTCCGCAAGGCTCGGCAGCACGCCGGCCACGACCTCCCTGACATCCGCGTCCGCGCCCACGCACAGGACCACCAGATCGCGATCCTTGGCCGCCTGGGCCAGCGATTCGGCCACGCGCGCGCCGCAAAGCGCCGCCCATTGCCGCGTCTTGGCCGCCGAACGGTTGAATCCGACCACCTCATGGCCGGCCGCGACCAAGTGCCTCGCCATCGGCGCACCCATCACGCCTAGGCCTACAAATGCGATTTTCATTCAGTATTTCCTTAGTTTACCCGACGTAAGTCGGAAATCATGGCCACGCTTGGACAAAATCTCTCCACATTTCGACCTTGGCCATCTTGCGCAACCGCCTCACCTGTTCCCTAATCCGCGATTATTGGCAGGTGATTCAACGGCGTTTATCGTTCCGTGACCCAGCATTTCCCGACCCGTCAGCTTCGGTTCTTCCTGACCGCGCCGTCCCCGTGCCCCTATTTGCCGGGCCGCGAGGAGCGCAAGGTGTTTGCTCACCTGCCGATGCTCGACGGCGCCGGCGTCAATGACACCCTGACTCAGGGTGGTTTCCGGCGTTCGCAAAACATCGCCTACCGCCCGGCCTGCGAAAACTGCGCGGCCTGCGTTTCCGCGCGCCTGCCGGTCTCCGACTACATGCTTTCGAGGTCGGAGCGTCGGGTCGTCGCCCGCAACGCTCACCTGACCCGCCATGTGGTCGAGGCCGAAGCCACGCGGGAGCAGTTCGATCTGCTGCGCGGCTATCTCGCCAAGCGTCACCGGGGCGGGGGCATGGCCGACATGACCTGGCCCGACTACGTCGCCATGGTCGAGGACACCGCCGTACGCACCCACATGGTGGAATATCGCACGGCCTCGCCGGATGGCGGCCCGGGCCTCCTGGCCGCCTGCGCCCTGGTCGATCTTCTCGCCGACGGCCTGTCGCTGGTCTACAGCTTTTTCGATCAGGATTTCGCCCGTAACAGCCCGGGATCGTTCGTTATTTTCGATCATCTGGCCGAGGCGCGGCGCCTCCGCCTGCCCTATCTCTATCTGGGCTATTGGGTGCGCGGCAGCGAGAAGATGGACTACAAGGCCCGCTTCTCGCCGATCGAGATTCTCCAGCCGGAGGGCTGGCGCCTGATGTCGGCCCGCGACCGGCTCGCGGACCGCGCCTGACCCACGCTCCGCCGCCCGAGGACGCCACCCCGATCGCGCGTCTGTTGGCGGTGATGGCCGCTTTGCGCGATCCCGAGGGCGGCTGCGCCTGGGATCTCGAGCAGACCTTCGCCACCATCGCCCCCTACACCGTCGAGGAAGCCTATGAGGTCGCCGACGCCATCGAGCGCGGTGATCTGAAGGATCTCGAGGAGGAACTGGGCGACCTGCTGCTGCAGGTCGTCTTCCACGCCCGCATGGCCGAGGAGGCTGGCGCCTTCGCCTTCGACGACGTGGCCGAAACCATCGTCGGCAAGATGATCCGCCGCCATCCGCACGTCTTCGGCGACGCGACCGTGCGCACCGCCGTCGAACAGACCCGCGCCTGGGAGGCGGTCAAGGCGACCGAACGCGAAGCCAAGGGCGCGGGCTGGCTGGACGCCGTGGCCCCGACCCTTCCGGCCCTCACCCGGGCGGTCAAGCTTTCGGCCCGCGCCGCGCGCGTCGGCTTCGTCTGGCCGACGGTCGAGGAGATCATGGCCAAGCTGCGCGAGGAGGTTGCCGAGCTGGAGGTCGAGGTCGCCGCTGGCGACAAGGCCCAGGTCCGCGCCGAACTGGGCGATGTTTTGTTCGTCTGCGCCAATATCGCCCGCGCCCTGGAGATCGATCCGGAAGACGCCCTGCGCGCCACCAACGCCAAATTCGTCCGCCGCTTCGGCCATATCGAGAAGCGTCTGGCCGAAACCGGCCGCGCCCCGGCCCAGTCCGACCTCGCCGAAATGGACGCCCTGTGGGACGAAGCCAAGGCGGCGGAGCGAAGATAGGTTCCGGCGGGAAGCGCGCGCCCTACTCCGCCGCGGCCGGCAGTTCCGCCTCCGGGCGCATTTGCTGGAAGCGGCCGAGCGCCTGGGCGTCGAGGCGGGCGCGGACCACGGCCGCGCCTTCCGGCGTCTCCTCGCGCGAACTCACCCGGCCGTGGCGATAGAGCCAGGCCATGGCCTCGCCATCGGCGGCCGCGAGGCGGAAGGTTAGCTCTGGACCATCGTCGACCAGGGCCGCCAGGCGCTCCCGCAGATCGGCGATCCCCTCACCGGTGAACGCCGAAACCGCCACCGCCCCGTCCCGCCTGGCGCGCGCGGCCAGCTCGGCGCGGCCCTCGGCGTCGACGGCGTCGATCTTGTTCCACACCTCGACCAGCCGGTGTCCCGAAGCCGGGCCCATGCCCAGCTCCTCGAGCACCTTGACCACGTCCCCAGCCTCCGCCTCGCTGTGCGGGCCGGAGATATCGCGCACGTGGAGGACGATGTCGGCCTCGCGCACCTCATCGAGGGTGGCTCGGAAGGCCTCGACTAGTTCGTGCGGCAGGTCGGAAATGAAGCCGACGGTATCGGAGAGGATCGCCGGCCGGCCGCGCGGCAGGCTGACCCGGCGAAGGGTCGGATCGAGGGTGGCGAAGAGGGCGGACTTGGCCAGGACCTTTGCGCCGGTCAGGCGGTTGAACAGGGTCGACTTGCCAGCGTTGGTGTAGCCGACCAGGGCCACAGCCGGATAGGGAACCCGGCCACGGGCGCGCCTGGCCAGGCCGCGGGTGCGGCGAACGTCGACAAGCTCGGCCTTCAGCCTGACGATGCGCTCGAGAATCAGCCGCCGGTCGGCCTCGATCTGGGTCTCGCCCGGGCCGCCCAGGAAGCCGAAGCCGCCGCGCTGGCGCTCGAGGTGGGTCCAGGTGCGCACCAGGCGCGAGCGCTCATAGTCCAGCCGCGCCAGTTCGACCTGCAGCCGGCCTTCGGCGGTGCGGGCGCGGCGAGCGAAGATCTCCAGGATCAGGCCGGTGCGGTCGATGACCTTGGCGTCCCAGGCGCGCTCGAGATTGCGTTGCTGCACGGGCGTGAGAGCGTCGTCCACGACCACCACTCCGGCGGCGGCCTCTCGGCAAAGCTCGCTGATCTCAGCTACCTTGCCAGGACCGAAGAGGCTCGCTGGGCGCGGGCTGCGCACCGGAGCGATCAGGGCCTGGGCGACATCGAGGTCGAGGGCGGCGGCGAGCCCCACCGCTTCATCCAGCCGGGCCGCCGCCTCGCGGCCCCGCTCCGCGCGCTGTCGGTCCGGGTGGACGACAAGCGCGATCGTGCGCGCGCTCTGGGTGGCTTTAGGGCTTCTCAATCCTCGTCTTCGTCTTCATCGGCGGGCGGCTCATAGAGCTGAACCGGCTGGGCGGGCATGATCGTCGAGATGGCGTGCTTGTAGACAAGCTGGGCCTGACCGTCGCGGCGCAGAAGCACGCAAAAGCTGTCGAACCAACTGACCACGCCCTGAAGTTTCACCCCATTGACCAGGAAGATGGTCAGCGGCGTCTTGGCGCGGCGCACGGCGTTGAGGAACGTATCCTGCAGATTCTGTTTCTTGTCGGTCGGCATGGGTTGAAGCCCCTTCCGTTGTCTTTGGCTAGGCGGCCAGTCGGCCGCGCGGATCCGGCGCCACGGTCAGGTCAGCCGCGACGCGCCTCGGCGATATAGAGTTGACGCAGCCGTTTCGCTACCGGTCCGGGCTCGCCGCCGGCCAGTAATCGTCCATCGAGCTTGACGACGGGGGTTACCTGGGTGCTGGCGCCGGTGATAAAGGCTTCGCGCGCCTGCTTGGCGTCATCGACGGTGAACGGACCTTCGGCCAGCTTCACGCCGGCCTCGGCGGCCACCCGCAGCACGGTGGCGCGCGTCACCCCGCGCAGGATGTTGGCCTGGATGTCCCGGGTGCGCAGCACGCCTTCGCGATCGACGATCCAGGCATTGGTCGATGAGCCTTCGGTGACGAAGCCGAGTTCATCGACGAACCACGCCTCATAGGCGCCGGCGTCCTTGGCCGCTTGCTTGGCGAGGACATTGGGCAGCAGATTGACGGTCTTGATGTCACAGCGGCCCCAGCGGTTTTCCGGCACGGTGATCACGGCGACGCCCTTGGCGGCTTTGGCGTCGCCCGCGGCCGGATCGATCCGCCGGGCGGTGATGACCACGCTCGGCGGCGGCGCGGGGTCTGGGAACGGGTGGTCGCGCCGGGCGACGCCGCGCGAAACCTGGAGGTAGAGAAGGCCATCGGCGAGGCGGTTGCGCCTGAGGGTTTCGCCAAGGACGATTTCCAAGGCTTTGCGGCTCATCGGCTCGGCGATGCGCAGTTCGGCGAGGCTGCGCGAGAGGCGGGCGAAATGACCCTCGGCGTCGCACAGCCGGCCATCCGCCACCGCCCAGACCTCATAGATGGCGTCGCCGAACTGATAGCCGCGGTCTTCGATGTGAACGCCGGCTTCATCGTGGCGCGCGAAGCGGCCGTTGACGTAGGCGACGCGCGACATCAGGCCTCCTCGTCGACCGCACGGCCGAAGCCCAGCGACTTCAGCTTGCGGTGCAGGGCGGAGCGTTCCATGCCGATGAAGCCGGCGGTGCGCGAGATGTTGCCGCCGAAGCGCACGATCTGGGCGTTGAGATACTCGCGCTCGAACAACTCGCGCGCCTCGCGCAGTGGCAGGGCGATGATCCGTTCGGCGGCGAGGCCGGCCGCGGCCGGGGCGGCGCTGGCGTCGGGCGGCAGCATCTCGGCGGTGATCGCCTCGCTCGGATCGCCGGCGGCGAGAATCAGAATGCGCTCGACGACGTTGCGCAGCTGGCGGACGTTCCCCGGCCACGACTGCACCTGGAGAGTGGCGTAGGCGTCGTCGGCGAGGCGCCGCGGGGGCAGGCCCGAGGCCTTGCTCAGGCGATCGAGGTAATAGTCGATGAGGGCTGGAATATCCTCGCGCCGCTCGGCGAGCCCCGGCACCCGCATGGGCACGACGTTCAGGCGATGGAACAGGTCTTCGCGCAGCCGTCCCGCCGAGATTTCCTCGCGCAGGTCGCGGCTGGTCGAGGACACCACCCGCACATCGACCTGCACGTCGGTGTCGCCGCCGACGCGGCGGAAGCGCTGTTCGACCAGCACGCGCAGCAGTCGGCTCTGGGTCTCCCTGGGCATGTCGGCGACATCGTCGATGTAGAGGGTGCCGCCGTGAGCCCGTTCGAACACCCCGACCTTGCGGGTGCGCCCCCCCTCGCCTTCCTCGCCGAAAAACTCGACGTCCATGCTGCCAGGCGTCATGCCGGCGGCGCTGATGGCGACGAACTCACCCCTCGCCCTCGGGCTGGCGGCGTGAATCAGCCGCGCGGCGGTCTCCTTGCCGGCCCCGGCTGGACCGGAGATGAGCACGCGGCTGTTGGCGGGAGCCACCTTGGCGATCATCTGGCGCAGTTGCTGGGCGGGCTGGGACGAACCCAGCATGCCGTCGGGCACGATCGCCTGGCTTCGCAGGCGGCGGTTCTCGCGTTTTAGGTTAGCCGCTTCGACGGCCCGGTCGGCGAGCAGCAGCAGGCGATCGGACTTGAACGGCTTTTCGAGAAAATCATAGGCGCCGCGCTTGATGGCGCTGACCGCGGTTTCGATGTTCCCGTGACCGGAAATCATGATCACCGGCAGCTCCGCGTCGAGGGCCTTGAGCACATCCAGCAGCTCGAGCCCATCCATGCCCCCGCCGCTCATCCAGATGTCGAGCACCACCAGGGAGGGCTTGCGCGCGCGAATCGCCACGAGGGCGCTCTCGGAGTCCTTCGCCACCCGCACCTGATAGCCATCGTCCTGCAGGATGGCGGCTACCAGTTCGCGGATATCGGCTTCGTCGTCGACGACGAGCACATCGCCGGTCATGCTTGCACCTTCTGGTTGTTGTTGGCGCCTGGACGTTCCGAAGCCCGCGACGCGGGGAACGAGAGCAGGACGCGGGCCCCCGGCTTGTGCGAGGCATCGCCAAGCTGGAGCTCGCCCCCGTGGTCTTCCAAAATACGTTTGACGATGGCCAGCCCGAGGCCCGTACCCTTGGCTCTGGTGGTCACATAGGGTTCGGTCAACCGGTCACGATCCTTGGGCGGCAATCCGACGCCGTTGTCCTCAATGACGAATTCGATCTTGCGATCGGTCGAGACGATCGAGGCGTTGATCCGCCCCTGAAGTCCCGGCTCGACCGCGCGGCGCGCGGCGATCGACTCGCCGGCGTTCTTCAGCACATTGGCCAGAGCTTGCCCGACGATCCGGCCATCGCAGGTCAAGGTCAGACCGGTGGGCGGCTCGGCGATGTCCACGACCACGCCCGGATCGGCGACCCGCTGGGCGAACGCCGCCTCGCGGAGGAGTTCGACTGGATCGTTCGGGGCGAAGACCGGCGCCGGCATGCGCGCGAAGGCGGAGAACTCATCGACCATGCGGCCGATGTCGCCCACCTGACGCACGATGGTGTCGGTGCAACGGTCGAAGGTCTCCAGGTCGCCGGTAATCTCCTTGCGGTATTTGCGCCGCAGGCGCTCGGCGGAGAGTTGGATCGGCGTCAGCGGATTCTTGATCTCATGGGCGATGCGGCGGGCGACATCCCGCCAGGCGGCGTTGCGTTGGGCCGCTACCAGCCGAGTAATATCGTCAAAGGTGAGCACCAAGCCCTGAGCGCTTTGACTCGCGCGCACGCGCAGGCGACGCGACTCGCCATGGCGGGTGATGTCCACGTCCTCCTCCGCTTCGCCTTCGCGATGGAGCGCCTGAGCGGCCACGCCGTCCAGTTCCGGCGCGACATCGCTCAACGCCCGTCCGTCGGCATCGCCAGGTTCAAGGGCGAGAAGTTCGTTCGCCTGGCGATTGACCGCTGAAATCCTTCCCTTGACGTCCAGGCCGATCACCCCGGCGCTGACGCCCAGGAGCACGGCCTCGGTGAACTGCCGCCGGGTCTCGGCGTCCTCATGGGCGGCGCGCAGATCATGTCGCTGCTGTTCGAGATCGCGGGTCATGCGGTTGAAAGCGCGCGAGAGAGCGGAGATTTCCTCCGGGTCCCGGCCGATGGCCACGCGCGCGGTCAGATCGCCGGCGGAGACCTTGCCGGCTGCTTGGATGAGCCGCGCCACGGGCGCTGCGATGCCGCCGGCCGCCTCCATGCCGAGCCACACCGCCCCGACCAGCACCAGGAGGACCGTCTCCAGATAGGAAACGACGAAGGCGCCGCGGATACGCGAGCGGCTGGCCGCCGCCTGTCTGTAGGCGCCCAGCGAGGCTTCGGTGAGGCGCAGGTGCCGGAAGATGCCCGGGTCCACGGGGCGCACGACATAGAGGTAGGCGTCGGAATAGCCGCGCAGGCGGTAGAGAGCGCGGAAGAGGTCCGCTTCCTCGAAACCGACCATCTCCACTTCATCGCCGCTATCGGCGACGCGGAAGGCCTTCAGCGGAGGATCGAGGAAGGCGGCGGCGCCGCGCGGCTCGGCTCTAGCCAGGACCCGCCCATCGCGATCGATGATGTAGGCGGCGGCGAAGCCATTGTCGTCGGCCAGACCCCGGAAGAAGCTTGAGAAGGCCACGGGCGAGTCGGCGAGGGCCGGGGCCGCGGCGTCGAGCGCTTGCGCCATGCCGCCGATGTGGGCGCCGATGTAGTGCTGCTGTTCGGCCAGGTAGCTGCGGGCCACGGTGGCCGAGTTCTCAACCACGGTCTCGACGCGAGCATTGAACCAGTTGTCGATCCCCCGGGTCACCAGAACGCCGAAGAAGAGCGCCACGATGACCGCCGGCGCCACCGCCGCCAGGGCGAACAGGAACACGAAGCGGAGATGCAGGCGGGCGCCGGCGTCGCGCGCGCGAGCGCGAAGCAGACTGACCATCCGCCAGATCAATCCGGCGGCCGGGGGAACCAGGGCGACTATACCCAGACCAAGCAGGGTCAATACGACCGGGCTGGCTGGGCCGAGAGGACCGGTAAGCGTTGGCGAAGTGCCGAGGAACACGGCCACGCCCGTCAGGATCACGGCGGCGGCATAGCAGCCGCCCATGAGCGGGCGTGAGGCCAGCGCTCCGCGAAGGATCGGCTGGCTTGGGGTCGTTTCACTCGACATGACGGAGCCGAGTCTAGGTCGGACTGTGCCCAAAACTCAACAGGGGAGTTGCATGCCTGCGTCAGTTCCCCTTGGAGCGCACGACGCCAAGGTCGGCGAGGCGCTTGCGTAGCGTATTTCGATTGAGGCCGAGGATCTCGGCGGCCCGCACCTGATTGCCCCGCGTCGCCGCCAGAGTCAGCTTGAAGAGCGGTCGTTCCACCTCGGCCAAAATCCGATCGTAGAGTCCAGGCGCGGGTAAATCGTCGGTCCCTGCGGCAAACAGAGAGGCGAGGTGACGCTCCACGAGGGCGGAGAGCGTCTCCGGTCCCTCGGCCGCCGGCGGCGCGACGTGGCTCGCCAGTTCTCGCTCGACGATGCGAGCGGTGATGGTCTCGTCAGCATAGAGGGCGCAGATTCGCCTGACGAGATTTTCCAGCTCGCGGACATTCCCCGGCCAGTCGTGAAGCTTGAGCCGTTCGAGGGCGTCTTCATTGATGATCTTGGACGGCAGACCTTCGCGTGTCGCTCTCAGAAGAAAGGCGCGGGTGAGTTCAGCTATGTCTTCGACATGCTCGCGCAGGGCCGGCATGCGTATCTGGGCGACATTCAGACGGAAAAAGAGGTCTTCGCGGAACAGCCCCTGGGCGACCAAGCCGCGCAGATCGCGATTGGTGGCGGCGATCACCCGCACGTCGCACGCGCGCCCGGTCCGGGGATTGTGCGCCGGCTCGGCGCCATCGAACACGCGCAGGAGCCGGACTTGGGAATCGAGCGGCAGGTCGCTGACCTCATCGAGAAGCAGGGTTCCTCCATCGGCTTCGACCAGCTTACCCGGCGCTTCATCGCCGGCGCCGAAGAGCTCGGCGTCGA
>DATCEL010000203.1:0-5060 GCA_036510115.1 Caulobacteraceae bacterium | reverse complement strand
ACCCTGCCGCTCGCGGCCCCCGGAGTCATCGCCGGAACGGTGCTGGGCTTCGCCCGCGCGCTCGGCGAGTTTGGGGCCACCATTACCTTCGTGGCCGCCATTCCCGGCGAGACCTTGACCCTGCCGAGCGCCATCTATCTCGCTACCCAGACGCCAGGCGGCGAGACGCGCGCGTTAGCTCTCTGCGGCGTCTCGCTGGTCATCGCCTTCACCGCGATCCTGGCCGGCGAGGCGGTGGGCCGTCGCGCTCTGGTCGGCCGCTAGATCGGCCGGCCGCGTGTTTCGGGCATCAGCAGCGGAAGGATGACGACGCTCACGCCAGTAAAGATCACCGCATACCAGAGACCGGCGTAGATATTTCCCGTGGCCGTGACGATGGCGAAGGCGGTGACCGGCGTGAAGCCGCCGATCCAGCCGGTGCCCAGGTGATAGGGCAGGGATAGGGCGGTGTAGCGGATCTTGGCGGGAAACAGCTCGACCAGGGTGGTGGCGATCGGGCCATAGAGGGCGGTGCAGGCGACGACGAAGATCATCAAGACGCCAAGCAAGCCCCAGAAGTTGAGCCGCGCCGGGTCCGCCTTGGCCGGATAGCCAGCCGCCTTGAGGGCCTGGGAGACGCGGGCCTCGACATCCTTGGCCGCCGCCTTCTGATCCGGCGCGGCGAGGCCGCCCGCTTCGTGCGAGGCGACGACCTGACCGCCGACCTTGACCACGGCCACCGCGCCGGCCGGCGCGGCCGCGTTGGCGTAGGAGACGCCGGCGTTGGAGAGCGCGCTTTTGGCCAGGTCGCAGGAGGTGACGTATTTCGCCTTTCCGGTGATGTCGAACTGCAGCGAGCAGCGCGCCGGGTCGGCGACTACTGTCACCGGTGTGGCCTTCTGGGCGGCGACCAGGGCCGGGTTGGCGAGACTGGCCATGGCGTGGAACGCCGGAAAATAGGCCACCAGCGCCAGGGTCATGCCGCCCCACATTATCCATTTGCGGCCAACCTTGTCCGACAGCCAGCCGAAGAAGATGTACAGCGGCGCGCTGGCGATGGTCATGGCGATAAGAAGCTGCTCGCCGGTCTGCGGCGCGACCTTCATGAACCGCTCGAGGAACACCTGCTCGGCGTAGAAGAACACCAGATACCAGGCCGCGCCCTGGGCGCTCATCAGGCCGAAGAAGGCGATCAACACCAGCTTGAGATTGGACCAGCGGCCAAACGCTTCGCTAAGCGGGGCCTTGGCTCGGCCGCCCTCTTGTTCCAGGGCGGCGAACACCGGGCTTTCCGACAGCCGGAGGCGCATCCACAGCGAGATGGCCAACAGACCGGCCGAGAGCAGGAACGGGACCCGCCAGCCGCTGTCGGCGAACGCGGCGTCGCCGAGCACCGCGCGGGTCGCCAGGATAACCACCAGGGCGCCGATCAGGCCGAACGCGGCCGATGACTGGACCGCGCTGGTCGCCGTCGCGCGGCGGCCGGGCGAAGCGTGTTCGGCCACATAGATCACCGCGCCGCCATACATTCCGCCGAGGGCGGTTCCCTGGATTATGCGCATGGTGATCAGCAGCAGCGGCGCGAGCGGTCCGACCTGGGCGTAGGTGGGAAGAAAGCCGATGGCGACCGTCGCCAGCCCCATCATCGTCATGGTGACCAGGAAGGCGCTCTTGCGTCCGGCGATATCGCCGACGCGCCCAAAGATCAGGGCGCCGATGGGCCGGAAGAAGAAGCCGGTTCCGAACAGCGCCAGGGCGGCCAGCAAGCCGGCTGTCGAGCCCAGGCTGGAGAAGAAGTTTTTGGCGATGATCGGCGTCAGGGCGCCGAAGACGAAGAAATCGTACCACTCGAAGGATGTCCCCGCCGCCGAGGCGAAAACCACCATGGCCATGGAGAGCTTGCGCGGCGCGGCGGCGCCAGCCTTCGAACCGTCAGACCCCATAGTCGCCTCCTCCCGCGCGGCTTGTCGCCGGCGTCCCGCCTAGAACGCGTTTTCGCCGGTAATGGCGCGGCCCAGGATCAGGGCGTGGACGTCGTGGGCGCCTTCATAGGTGTTGACCGTCTCCAGGTTCGCGGCGTGGCGCATGACGTGATACTCGCCGCTGATCCCGTTGCCGCCGTGGATGTCGCGCGCGGCTCTCGCGATTTCCAACGCTTTGCCGCAGTTGTTGCGCTTCATCAGGCTGATGGCCTCGGGAATCCAGGCGCCCTCGTCAATCAGGCGGCCCAGGGCCAGGGCGCCTTCGTAGCCAAGTGCGATCTCGGTCAGCATGTCGGCCAGCTTCTTCTGGACCAGTTGGCGCGCGGCCAACGGCTTGCCGAACACCTTGCGGGTCAAGGCGTATTCGCGCGAGGCGTGGAGACAGAACTCGGCCGCGCCCATCGCCCCCCAGGCGATGCCGTAGCGCGCTTTGTTGAGGCAGGAGAACGGGCCGCGCAGGCCGCTGACGCCGGGGAGGATGGCGTCCTCCGGCACGAACACGTCGGAAAGCGCGATCTCGCCGGTCACCGAGGCGCGCAGGGAGAGCTTGTTCTTGATCGTCGGCGTTTCGAAGCCGGCCGCACCGCGCTCGACCAGGAAACCGTGGATCCGCCCGTCGAGCTTGGCCCACACCAAGGCGACATCGCATATCGGCGAATTGGTGATCCACATCTTGGCCCCGTTGAGCACGAAGCCGCCGTCGACGGCTTTGGCGGTGGTGCGCATCGACGCCGGATCGGAGCCGCCGTCGGCTTCGGTGAGGCCAAAGCAGCCCACCGCCTCGCCGCGCGCCATGGGCGGCAGCCAGCGCCGCCGCTGGGCTTCCGAACCGAAGGCGTGGATCGGATACATCACCAGAGAGGATTGCACGATCATCGCCGAGCGGTAGCCGCTGTCCACCGCTTCGATCTCGCGCGCGATGAGGCCATAGGCCACGTGGCTGACGCCGGCGCAGCCGTAGTCCTCCGGCAACGTCGGACCGAGGAAGCCCAGCGCGCCCATCTCGGTCATGATTTCGCGGTCGAAGCGCTCCTCGGCGAAGGCGCTGACGACGCGCGGCAGCAGCTTGTCGCGCGCATAGGCCCTGGCGGCGTCTGCCACCATCCGCTCCTCCTCGGTGAGGCGTGAGGCCAGATCGAGCGGGTCTTCCCAGTGGAAGGTCTTGGCGGCGGCGTCGAGGGTCATGGCGGAACTCCGTATCGCGCCGGCCTTATGACGCGTCGCGGCCGGCTGCGCAAAGGCGCCGCGGAGGGCGTGGAAACAGGCTTTGCCGGGCAAGCCTTCCGTGTCAGGCTCATCCTTCCGAGCGACTTTCGGAAGGGGAGAAAACAATGAAAATGACACAACGACTTGCCGCCGAATTCGTCGGCACGCTGTGGCTTGTGCTGGGCGGCTGCGGCGCTGCGGTCCTGGCGGCGGCCTTTCCCAGTCTCGGTATCGGCTTCGCCGGCGTGGCCCTGGCCTTTGGCCTCACCGTGGTGACCATGGCCTATGCCGTCGGCCACATCTCCGGCGCCCATTTCAACCCGGCGATCACGGTCGGGCTGTGGGCCGGCGGTCGATTCCCCGGCAGAGACATCGTTCCTTACATCCTGGCCCAGGTGCTGGGCGCCATCGTCGCCGCTGGCATCCTCTTCGTCATCGCCAATGGCCAAGACGGCTTCGACATGTCCGGCGGCTTCGCCTCCAATGGCTACGGCGACCATTCGCCCGGCCACTATTCGCTGATCGCCTGCGCGCTCACCGAGGTGGTGATGACCTTCGCGTTCTTGTTCGTGATCATGGGATCCACGCACGGAAACGCGCCGAAGGGTTTCGCGCCCCTGGCCATCGGTCTTTGCCTGACCCTGATCCACCTGATCAGCATTCCGGTGACCAACACCTCGGTGAACCCGGCTCGGAGCCTCGGTCCAGCCTTGTTCGAGGGCGGCTGGGCGATCCAGCAACTGTGGCTGTTCTGGACCGCGCCGTTCGTCGGCGCGCTCATCGGCGGCTTCGCCTATCGCAAGATCAGCCCCGTGGAGCCGGCGCCCGTGGACGTGCGCGGCGACACCTGAACGCCGTTGCCTGAGGGGAGGGGGGCGGCGTAAGGACTGTCCTCCTCGCCTTCGGAGCCGGCCATGGAAGTCAACGGTGTCGCGCACGTCTTCATCACCGCGGGCGACTTCGCCAAGGCGCGCGACTTCTATCGCCAGCTGCTTCCCTATCTCGGGCTGAAACAGGTGATGGACGCGGCCGGCACCTACTATTGCGTGGGCGGGCGCACGGGCTTTGGCGTGCGCGCGCCGCCACCCCAACATGCGGGAAAACGCTTCGAGCAAGGCACGGTCGGCCTGCACCACATCTGCTTCCGCGTGCGCGAACGCGAAGAGGTCGATCAGGTCCACACCTTCCTCGCCGGGATCGGCGCGAAGATCGTCCATCCGCCCCAGGACGACGAATGGGCGCCCGGCTACTATTCGGTGCTCTTCGAAGACCCCGATGGCGTCCGGCTGGAGATCAATCACGTGCCCGGCAAGGGCCTGTTGGCGGCGGGTGGGTCGGGCCATCTCGGCGCGCAGTTGGGCTGACAATCATGGTCCAGAACTGGCGCGAGATCGGTCCACAGCGCTACCGCGAAACCTTTGGCCGCTATTTCGAGGACTTCCAGGTCGGCGATGTCTATGAGCACCGGCCCGGCAAGACAGTGCTGGAAGCCGACAACCACTTCTTCACCCTGCTGACACTCAACACCCATCCGCTGCACTTCGACGCCCTCTATGGCGCGGGCACTGAGTTTGGCCGCAATCTGGTGGTCAGCACCTACACCCTGGCCCTGCTGATCGGCATGAGCGTCACCGATTGCTCGCAGAAGGCGATCGCCAACCTCGGCATGGACGAAGTGCGGTTCTCAAAGCCGGTCTTTGCCGGCGACACGCTCTATGCCGAGAGCGAGGTCCTGGCCAAGCGCGAGTCGAAGAGCCGGCCCGGCCAGGGCATCGTCACCATCCGCACCCTGGGCAAGAACCAGCACGGGGAGACGGTGTGCTCGTTTCGACGCGACATGCTGATTCCTGGGCGGGGACAGTCCGTCGAGGATCGGCTGGGGACCTATTGATG
>DATCEL010000202.1:0-3515 GCA_036510115.1 Caulobacteraceae bacterium | reverse complement strand
CCGCCCCCCTCCCGGCCTTCGGCCGTACTCCCCCCGCTGCGCAGGGGGAGATCAGAACGCGCAGCATCCCACGCTACCAAAAACGCCTGGGTCGCCGCTTTCGCGGGGAAGAGCGGGATGTGGGGACTCGGGGCCGGAGCGGGTTAAGCTTTTGTAAGACCGCCGCTCCGCGCTTGACTTGCGCGCTCCCGCACGGGACTTCCTGCCGCCCGCGCCGGCAGGCGCGCCTTCCGGACGGTGTGGTCGTGGTTTCGAAGAGGCTGGCAGTCGCGCTCGCCGCCGTATGGCTTGCAACCGGACTGGCCGGCTGCGCCAAGCATGATCAGCAAGTCGGCGCGAGAGACCAGGGGCCGCCCGAGGTGGGCGTCGTCACTCTGAGCGCGGCGCCCGTCACTCTATCGACCGAACTCGCCGGGCGCGCGACGGCCTTTGAGACCTCGGATGTCAGGCCGCAGGTGAACGGCATCATTGTCGCCCGGCCGTTCGTCGAGGGGGCCAATGTCAGGGCCGGCCAGGTGCTGTATCGGATCGACGCCGCGCCCTACCGCGCCGCCTATGACCAGGCCACGGCGCAGGTCGCCAGCGCCCAGGCCAATCTCACGACAACCCAGCTGAAGGCCCAACGCTACGGCGAACTGGTCAAGATCAACGGCGTCGCCAAGCAGGACTACGACGACGCCGAGGCGGCTTACAGACAGGCCCGCGCTCAGGTCGCCCAGCTCCGCGCGGCCGCCGACGCGGCGCGGATCAATCTGCGATACGCCACCATCACCGCGCCGATCTCCGGCCGCGTCGGCCGCTCCGCCGTGACCCAGGGCGCTCTGGTGACCAACGGCCAGACCACCGCTCTGACCACGATCCAGCGGCTCGATCCGATCTATGTCGACGTCACCCAGTCGGCCAGCGATCTGTTGAAACTGCGCCGGGCCCTCGCCGCCGGACAACTCACCGGCGGCCCCAAAAGCGTCCCGGTGCGCCTCAAACTCGATGACGGCTCGGACTATCCGCTGGAAGGCAAGCTGCAGTTCGCCGACGTCACGGTCGATCAGACGACCGGGACGGTCACCTTGCGGGCGGTCTTCCCCAATCCCGCTGGCATACTTCTGCCAGGTATGTTCGTGCGCGCCGAAGTGGCCGAGGTCGTGGTCCCTTCGGGCCTGCTGGCCCCGCAACAAGGCGTCACCCGCGACGAACGCGGCCGGCCAACGGCTTTGGTTGTCGGAGCGGACGGCAGGGCGCAATTGCGCAATCTCCAGCTTGGCCAGGCGGTCGGCGACCAGTGGCTGGTCACTTCGGGTATGAGACCGGGAGACCGCCTGATCGTGCAGGGCTTACAGCGGGTGAAACCCGGCCAGGCCGTGCACGCCGTGGCCGCCAATCTCGCCTCGCCGACGACCGCGGCCGAGTAGGCCGGTCGTGTCCCGCTTCTTCATCGAGCGGCCGATCTTCGCGATGGTCATCGCGGTGGTGATTTCGCTCGTCGGCGCCTTGGCCATCCGCGGTCTGCCGGTGGCGCAATATCCGACCATCGCCCCGCCGGAAATCGGTATTGGCGCCAACTATCCCGGCGCCGACGCTCAGACGGCGCAGGAGTCTGTCACCCAGATCATCGAGCAGCAGCTTCAGGGCCTCGACCATCTGCTCTATTTCACCTCGGACAGCGAGGCCAACGGCAACGTCAACATCAGCGCGGTCTTCGAGCCGGGCACCAACGCCGACATCGCCCAGGTCCAGGTCCAGAACAAGCTCGCCGAAGCCGTCCCGCTCCTGCCGACCGAGGTGCAGCAACAGGGGGTGGGGGTGTTCAAATCGGGGGCCAGCTTTCTGCTGATCGTCGCCCTCTACGACACCACCGGGCAATATACCGACATCGACATCGCCGACTATCTCAACAGCCGGCTTCGCGATCCGCTTTCGCGCGTCAATGGCGTCGGCAGCGTCAATGTGTTCGGCGGCCAATACGCCATGCGTATCTGGCTCGATCCGTACAAGCTGGCCAACGTCAAGCTGATGCCGTCGGACGTTCGCGCCGCGCTCCTGGCCCAGAATATCCAGGTCCCGGCCGGAGAGATCGGCGGCCAGCCGTCCGTGCCGGGCCAGCAGCTCAACGCGACGATCACCGCCCAGGCGCGACTGCGCACGCCCGAGGAATTCCGCAATGTCATCCTCAAGACGCAGCCCGACGGGTCGCAGGTCCGCCTGGGCGACGTGGCCAGGGTGGAATTGGGGGCGGACAGTTATGGCTTCATCAGCCGGGTGAACGGCCGGCCCGCCGCGGGCTTGGCGGTCCGCCTGGCCCCCGACGCCAACGCCCTGCAGACGACAGAGGCGGTGAAGAAGCGCGCCGAAGAGCTGGCGGCGGCGTTCCCGCCCGGCGTCAAGCTGGCCTTCCCGGTGGACACCACGACCTTCATCAAACTGTCGATACAGCAGGTGGTGATCACCCTCATCGAAGCGGTCTTCCTGGTCATCGGGGTGATGTATCTCTTCCTGCAGAACTGGCGCGTAACCCTGATTCCGGCGATCGCGGTGCCGGTGGTGCTGCTGGGCACCTTCGGCGTCTTGGCCGTGGCCGGATTCACCATCAACACCCTGACCCTGTTCGCCATGGTCCTGGCCATCGGCCTTCTGGTCGACGACGCCATCGTCGTGGTCGAGAACGTTGAGCGGATCATGAGCGAGGAGGGCCTTTCGCCCAAGGAAGCGACAATCAAATCCATGGGCGAGATCACCAGCGCCCTGGTCGGCATCGCCCTCGTCCTGTCAGCCGTCTTCCTGCCCATGTCGTTCTTCGGCGGCTCGACCGGGGCCATCTACCGCCAATTCTCCGTCACCATCGTCTCGGCCATGGTGCTGTCGGTGCTGGTGGCCCTGATCCTGACGCCGGCGCTCTGCGCCACCTTGTTGAAACCGGTCGCCAAGGGTGAGTTCGCGCGGCGGCGGGGCTTCTTCGGCTGGTTCAATCGCACCTTCGCCGCCGGTGTCGGGCGTTACGAGGCCACTGCGGGCCGGATCATCGGGCGACCCCTCCCAGCGCTCATTGTCTACGCCGTCGTCTTGGCTTTGATGGCGACGCTGTTCGTCACCCTGCCGAGCGCCTTCCTGCCGGAGGAGGACCAGGGGGCGCTGATCACTTCGATCAGCCTGCCCACGGGCGCCACCCTGTCGCGCACGCTCGCCGTCGCCAAGCAAGTTGAACACCACTACCTGACCGATGAGGGCGCCAACGTCCAAAGCGCCTTCATCGTCACCGGTTTCAGCTTCTCCGGGAACGGCCAGAACCAGGGCATGGCCTTCGTCCATCTGAAGCCGTGGAAGGACCGGCCGGGCGCGGCCAATCGCGCTCCAGCAATCGCCCAGCGCGCCAACCGCGCCTTCAGCAAGATCCGCGACGCCCAGGTCTTCGCCCTCGTGCCGCCGGCTGTGCAATCTCTGGGCAATGCTTCCGGATTCGATCTCGAACTCGAGGATCAAGCCGGCCTCGGCCATCAGAAACTCCTCCAGGCCAAGGACGA
>DATCEL010000201.1:0-8233 GCA_036510115.1 Caulobacteraceae bacterium | reverse complement strand
CGCCGGAGAGCCCCAGGATCACCCGCCCCTGACCCACCTGCCGGCGAATCTTCGCCACCGCCTCGGTGCGAAAGGCGGCCATGGTCCAGTCACCTGAAAGCCCGGCGATGCGGTGGGTAAAGTTGCGCAAAATCGCCGCGCCATGCGGCGTGTGGACCACCTCGGGGTGGAACTGCACGCCATAGAAACCGCGCCCTTCATCGGCGATGACCGCGAACGGCGAGCTTTCCGAGACGGCCACGACCTCGAACCCCGGCGGCATGGCGGTGATCTTGTCGCCATGGCTCATCCACACCGTCTCGACGCCGCCTACGTCGGCGAGGCCGTCGAGCAACGGACTGGCGCGAACGATCTTGATCTCGGCGCGGCCGAATTCGCGCTCGCATCCGCCGTCCACCCGGCCGCCGAGCTGGGTGCAAAGGGTCATTTCTCCATAACAGATACCGAGCACCGGCACGCCCAACGCGAATATCGCCTTCGGCGCGGCCGGACTTTCGGCGAGGCCCGCGGTCGCTGGGCCGCCGGAGAGGATCACGGCCGCCGGATCATAGGCGTTCAGCATCCCTTCCACGCGGTCGAAGGGATGGATCTCGCAATAGACGCCGCTTTCGCGGACCCGGCGGGCGATCAACTGCGTCACCTGGCTACCGAAATCGACGATCAAGACTTTTTTGTGGGTCGCCATGGCGCGCCCGTTAGCCGAGAATCGCCCCGAGGTCACCGCTGAAGGACAGCAATGAAGAAGCCGTCGGTTCCGGCCGACCGCGGAGTCAGGCGGCGGAAGGGTTCGAGAGCGGCGAAATCCGGCGTGCCAGCCAGGAAGCACGCGACCCGGTCCTCGTTTTCCTCGCAAAAGAGCGAACAGGTGACATAGACTAGGCGGCCGCCCGGCTTGACGAAAGCCTGAGCGGCGGCAAGCACAGCATCCTGCTCAGCCATGCGTCGGGCGAGTTGCTCGGGGGTCAGTCGCCACTTGGCGTCGGGGTGGCGACGCCAGACACCAGAACCGGTGCAGGGCGCATCGACAAAAACCAGATCCATGTGTCTTTCGAGCCCTGATAGGGCGTCGGGCCGAAGGGGCGAGCGTACCTGCAGATTGCGCACACCGGCGCGCTGGGCGCGACGTTGTGTGTCCGCCAAGCGGCGCGCGTCCGCGTCATAGGCGAAGAGCTGGCCGGTATTGGCCATGGCGGCGGCCAGAGCCAAGGTCTTGCCGCCGCCGCCGGCGCAGAAATCCAACACCTGCCGGTTGGCGATTTCGCCGCCGGCGGCCGCGGCGATCTGGCTGCCGAGGTCCTGAATCTCAAACCAACCCTTGGCGAACTCCGGCAAGGTCTCGATGGGCGCGGATCGTTCGGCCGCGGCCGGGGCGGCGATCCGCAACGCGCTGGAAAGGACGCCGAGAGGCGCCGCGCCGAGCGGCGAGAGCGCCCTTAGCCCGCGCTCCGGATCGGTTTTCAAGGTGTTGATCCGAACGTCGATTGGAGCGCGCTCGGCCAGCGCCACCCCCTCCTCCGCCGCGCCGTCGCCGAACGCTCTGGCCATATGGGGCGCGAGCCAATCGGGAAAGTCACCGCGAACCGGCGCGAGCGCGCCGACCAACGAAACGGGGCTTTCCAGGCGCTCGGTTTCGACGGTGCTGAGGACACCCGGCCCGTGCTCGTCAGCCGCCGCGGCGGTGAGGCGTTCCAAATCCCAATCCCAGGCGAAACGGGCGGTGGCGAGGACGACAGACCGCCAGTTCTCATCGCCCATCCGCCAGGCGAGAGAGCGCCGTCCGCGCAATGAATCCAGCACCAAGCCGGAAACGAAGGCCCGATCCTTGGCCCCGGCGTAGCGCGCGCTCTCCCCCCACGCCTTCAGCGCCAGCCTGACCGGCTTGTGACGTCCGGTGATGTCTTCCAATACGGCGATCGCAGCCGCCAATCGCCCGCTGTCGCGCAACCCTAGACCGCGCTCGGATAGTTGGGCGCTTCGCGGGTGATCATCACGTCGTGAACGTGGCTCTCGCGCATTCCGGCGCCGGTGATACGGATGAAGCGGGCGCGCGCCTGCAGGCTCGAAATGTCCTTCGCCCCGAGATAGCCCATCGCGGCCCTCAGACCGCCAACCAACTGGTGGATCACCGGCCCGATCGGACCTTTGTAGGGCGTCTGGCCTTCGATCCCTTCGGGCACTAGCTTCAACGCATCCTCCACTTCCTTCTGGAAGTAGCGGTCAGCGCTGCCCCGAGCCATGGCCCCCAAAGAGCCCATTCCGCGATAGGTCTTGTAGCTCCGACCCTGATACAAAAACACTTCGCCGGGGGCTTCGTCCGTGCCGGCGAACATCGAACCCATCATCGCGCTCGAAGCCCCAACCGCCAATGCCTTGGCGAGATCGCCCGAAAACCGGATGCCGCCATCGGCGATCACCGGCACTCCCGATTTTTCGGCGGCGCGCACGGATTCAGCGACAGCGGTGAACTGCGGTACGCCAACGCCGCTCACCACGCGTGTGGTGCAGATCGAGCCTGGACCGATGCCGACCTTCACCGCGTCCGCGCCGGCGTCGATGAGCGCCCGCGCGCCGTCGTAGGTGGCGACATTGCCGGCCACGATCTGAACTCGGTTTGTCTCGCGGGCGAGGCGCTTGACCGCCGCGGCAACCTGGGCCGAGTGGCCGTGGGCGGTGTCGATCACCACCACATCGACTCCGGCGTCGATCAGCGCCAGCGAGCGCTCGAAGCCCGCATCGCCGACGGTCGAAGCGGCGCCGACCAACAATCGGCCCTTGTTGTCCTTGGCCGCCAGAGGATGGGCCTCGGCTTTCTCCATGTCCTTGACGGTGATCAGACCGACGGCGCGGAACTCATCGTCAACCACGATCAACCGCTCGATCTTGTGCTTGCGCAGCAAGGCGCGGGCCTGAGCTTGGCTAACGCCCTCGCGCACCGTGATCAGGCCGTCGCGCGTCATCAGGTTCGCCGCGGTGACGGTCTGCGATCGCTCGAAGCGCATGTCGCGGTTGGTGAGAATGCCGACCAGTCTGCCGTTCGTCTTTTCGACCACGGGGAAACCAGAGATATGGCGCGCCGCCTTGATCTTGGCGATCTCACCCAAGGTGGTCTCCGGGTTGATGGTCAGCGGACCGATCACCATGCCGCTCTCGTAGCGCTTGACCTCGCGCACCTGGTCAGCCTGCTCTTCGACAGTGAAGTTTCGATGCAGGACCCCAAGCCCCCCCGCCTGGGCCATGGCGATGGCCAGGCGACTGTCGGTGACCGTATCCATGGCCGCGCTCACCAGGGGGATGTTGAGGGCGATCGTCCGCGTTAGCCGCGTGGCCGTATCGACTTGAGTGGGCATCACCTCGGACGGACCCGGTTCGAGCAAAACATCGTCGAAGGCCAAACCTTCGCGAATCTCCATGAGACTCTCCGTTTTGCGCGCCGGCTATAGACGTTACGGCGACCTGTGGGAAGGGACGGCGGGCACTTGCCACGCTCTCGAGCCCAGGGTGTTAATGCCTCTCTGAACGAGGAGAAAGATGAATCGACTCCCACGATCCGAAAGGCCGCCCCGCGCGCGCCTTGCATTCCGCGTCGGCGTGGTCGGCCATAGGCCAGACCGGTTGCCTGCCGACGATGCGGCGTTGGCCATGGTGCGCGAGCGTATCTCTGAGACGCTGGGGGCGGTGGCTGAGCAAGTGAGAGCTTTCGCCGACGGTCCGCAGAGCCGATTCTACGAAGCCGGAGCGAAACCCGTCCTGATCGCCAATTCGCCGCTCGCCGAAGGCGCCGATCGAATTTTTGCGGAGGAGGCCCTGAACCACGGGTATCGGCTGACCTGCGTCATGCCGTTCGCGCGCGAAGAATTCGAGCGGGATTTCGTCGCCCCCGAGTCCCACGAATTCGGATCGGCGGCTCGGTTCGGGGCCATTCTCAACCGCGCGGCGAAGACAGGCGTGTTGACCCGCTTCGAACTCGACGGCCGTCGGGACCGAGCCCATGAGGCCTACGAGGCGGCCGGACGCGTCGTGCTCAACCAGTCCGACCTTCTGATCGCGGTGTGGGACGGCGGCGCGGCGAATGGCATTGGCGGCACATTTCACACGATCCAGGAAGCCGTCGCCTTCAACGTCCCGACGCTGTGGATCGATTCCCGCGCCCCGCACGGTTGGCGATTGTTGCGCGACCAAGACGACCTCGATTGTTCGGTGGAAGAAGGCGTCTGCGCGCCCCTCTCGGTTTCTGTCGATGGGGCCCTGTCGGGGGTCATCGAGGAGATCGTGAAAGCCGAGCTGGCGCCGTCCGCCGGTGAAGCGGAGCGACTCGCGGCCTACTTCGAAGAATCCAAGCCGCGGCGCAACCTAGCGGTGACTTGGAAGTTATTTCGTGATTTCATGGATATAAGCCGAATAAATCTGCCTGCGATGCATGTGACTGACTTCGAAGTTCAGATACGTGGCGCTTGGCCCGTAGCGGGCGACCCAGATTCGATTGGCGATGGGCCACCTCCGGCGACGTCGTGGATCAACGCGCGTTTGCGCGCGCACTATGCCTGGTCGGATAAGTTGGCCGACCTCTACGCCGATGCGCACCGAAGCGGCTTCGTCAATTCATCGCTGCTGGCGGCGACCGCCGTCTTCACGGCCTTGTTGCCCGTGGCGGCCCATTTCGGTCGACGCGCCGCCGTGGCGACCGCCGTCGTGGAGACCTTGATCCTGGCGCTGATGGTCAGTCTGCCGACGTTCTCTCGCCGGCACAGGTGGCACCAAAAGTGGCTCGAGTATCGCGTCCTGGCCGAACTGGTGCGCGAACTGCGCATCCTCATTCCCTTCGGCGGCGCGCGCCCGCTTCCACGCACGGCGGCGCATCTGGCCAGCTACGGAGACCCATCCCAAAGCTGGATGAACTGGCAAGCCCGCGCCATCGCCAGGGCCACGGGCTTGCCGGAGGCCCGGATCGACGAGAGCTACGTCGCCGCCCGGCGTGAAGAGCTGGTCAACTTCCTCGGCTCGGCCACACCGCCTCGCGGGCAGATTGGCTTTCACCACCTGAACTGCGAGCGCATGGAGCGCATCCATCAGCGGTTGCACAGAATGTCGTTGATTCTGTTCGCGGCGACGATCGCCGCCGTCGCCGTCAATTGGCTGATCCGATTTCTTTCGGACGGCGCGCCCGATAGATTGACGGCGTGGCTGGTCCTTTTCTCAGCTTTTTTGCCGGCGCTGGGCGCGGCCTTCGCGTCGATCAACAACCAGGGCGAGTTCGCTCGCCTGCAGCGACGCTCGCACGCCATGGCCAGCAGCCTGACGGTCGTGCGCGAGCGGATTGCATCTCTCGCCGGCGACACCCCGCCCCCGCCCATGGCGAGACTCTCCGAGCTGGCGGCGCAAATCGCGGCGATGATGGTCGACGAAAACGCCGACTGGCGGATCGTCGTGCTGGATCTGCCCCACGCCGCGGGGTGAACGCCTTCCACTAGCAAAGCTTTGTGGAACCTGAGATGAGCAACCATGGGGAACGGGCGAGCCGCCAACGCTTTTGACGTGATCGTTGTCGGCGGCGGCCCGGCTGGATCGGTCATGGCTTGGTCGCTGGCTAACCAAGGCGTCAGGGTGGCGATCCTCGAACGGTCGATCTTTCCACGCGAGAAGGTGTGCGGCGATTTCGTCGAGCCGGGCGGATTGCGCATCCTCCGGGCCATGGGTTGTCTCGAAACGCTGGAAGAGCCAACGCCGATCGCAAACGCTCGGGTCTATTTCGGTCCGCGCCTCGCCTTCCAGGGACCCATTCCATACTACGAAGCGACCGAGGAGCTGCCAGCACACGGTTACATCGTGCCGCGCGACATTCTCGACACCCGCCTGCAGGAGCGCGCTCGCGCCGCGGGCGCCGTCGTCTACGAGGGCTGCGAGGCGAAGGGCATCCGTCGCGAGGCGGGGGCGATCGAGATTGCCGCACGCCAGGGCGGTCGCGACATCGCCCTGACCGCACCCTTGGTGGTCGGCGCGGACGGCGCTGAGTCCCTCGTCGCCAGAAGCTTCAGCTTGCGTCGGACCGACCGGCGTCACATCGGCATCTCGCAACGCGCCTATGTTGAGGGAATCGAGATTGACCCGGGCGAGGCGACAATCTGGTTCGACGAAGATCTCTACCCGGGCTACGGCTGGATGTTTCCAATGTCCGGCGGAAGGGCCAATGTCGGCGTCGGCATGCTCAGCGAGACCTGCCATCGGCAGGGCCTGTCAGCCCCCAAGGCGTTCGCGGCTTGCATCGAAAAGCTCCGGCTCCGTCATCCCGGTTGCGCCAATGTCCACGTCGCGAGTCGGCCGTTGGGCGGCGTGGTCAAGATGTACGGCGGCGCGGGCCCCAACCACTTCGACGGCGGCCTCCTCGTCGGCGACGCCGGCTCGTTCGTTGACCCGATGACCGGCGAGGGGATCACCCAGGGTATGGAATCCTCTTTGATCGCATCGAGGACCATCCTGGGGGCGCTCGAGGTTGGCCGTTTCGACACCGCCTTTCTCGCGCGCTACGAACGCGACTTCCGGAGCTATTTCGATCCAGCCATGCTGTTTCTCGACCTGTGCGCGGCCATGATGCGCAACTGGCACTTTCGAGAGTTTTGGTTGCGCGCCACCGCCAGGGGCTTTGACGAAGCCTCAAGCGATCCGGCGTTCGCGCGGGTTTCGGGGGCGGCATTCGGTGGTCTGAACGTGAGGCCGTTGGCGATTGTCGAACAGGTTTGGTCGCGAATCCTCGGCCACGTCGGCGCGGGAGGAGCGAGGGCCGTCACCGACCTCCTGAGCGGTCGCGGAAGCGGCGGCGGTCTAGGGGGCGACCTGGCGGCCTGGCGGCGAGGCTGGGACCGGTCAATCGCCGAGGATCCCGCCTGGCATTTCGCTTGGCTGGGAGACGTTCTGGTTAAGTCTGCTAAACTCCAGATGACGCTCTGGAACCCGGCCGCGCCGCGCGTTCGCGGTCCGCTTGTCACGACGCCCGCAACTCCGCTTGTTCGCGAAGGATAACCGCGATGTCCAGAACTCCCAAAAAATCGATCGCCTCACCCGCGCCAGACGTCAGCGCTCCAGACGCCCCGACCGTCGATGTCGTCGGCGGCGGCCTCGCTGGCCTGACCGCCGCGCTGCGCCTGGCCAGTTGCGGGTTCAAGGTCACCCTCCACGAGGCGACCGGCGCCCTCGGCGGCAATCTGTCTTCAGAATGCGTGAACGGCGTGTGGCATGACGTTTACCCTCACATGTTCTGTGATTGGTATTCAAACTTCTGGACGATGTTCGAAGAAGACCTTGATCTCCGTCGAGAGGAGCATTTCGAACCCCGCATGGGCGTGAAGCTTCTCAATGCGGGCGCCACAAAGTTCATCGAGCTAGAAAACGCCACCACATTTAAAGCGTTGATGGCCAATATGAACTCCGGCTTGGCCTCGTGGCCCGACCTTTTTCTGTTCGGTTTTTCGATGCTCGACCTGGCGGCGACCCCCTTCGACCGCTCCCGGTCCGATCAGCTTGAGAAGCTAGATGTCAATGGTTTCATCTATTCGCGCGGTTATTCTACCGAACGGGTGGCTCAACTGCAGAACTATATCCTGATGCTCATCTGGTCGATCCAGAGTGATCTTACAGCCGCCTCTTCGTATCAGGATTTCATCAAGCATACGATCGCCTACCCGAAGCCCACACCGTTTGCGTGGCTGTTGAAGGGGAGTTTAGAAGAGAAAATCATCGCGCCTATCAAGCAAAAACTCGATGGCCTGGGCTGCGAAATCCGGCTGGATCACGAAGCAGTCAAGATAGAACTCAACGGCGACAAGCCCACCGTAACCTTTAGAGACACTTCGCGGATCGCTCCGGCGCCGGGCGCGGCGGAACCGCGCAGCCGCGATGTCTCGGCGCCCGACTATCTGGTGATCGCGACGCCGGCCAAGCCTCTCTCGAAATTGGCGCTCAGCGGGCGGGAAGGACGGCGGATCGTTGATCGTCTGCCCCGCCTCGCCGAACTCCGGCGTCTGCGCGGAGAGGCGATTCCAGTCCTCGATCTCTATTTCACCAAGAAGCTGCCTGACATCCCCAGGGAACAGTTCGCCCTGGGTGGCACAGACTCCGACATGACGGCGCTCGACCTGTCTCAGCTTTGGACCGGCGACGCTCGCATGGCCAATCAGACAGTGCTGGCGCTGGCCGCCTCGAACGGCTGCGCTCTGCCGGCGTTGGAGGACGCCGAACTCGG
>DATCEL010000200.1:0-11049 GCA_036510115.1 Caulobacteraceae bacterium | reverse complement strand
GTACTCCCCCCGCTGCGCAGGGGGAGATCAGGGCCTCACCAAAATCTTGATCTGGCTCTTGTCGGTCTGCAGGGCGGTGAATGCCGCCGGAGTTTCGTCGAGACTGACGACGCCGGTGATGATGTCGGCGTAGCCCGTCCGCCCCTCGGCCAGATTCATCAGCGAGGCGGCGAATTCCTCGGGCGTGTAGCCCAAGACGAAGCGCAGTTCGATCTCCTTGGCGATGAAGATGAACGGCTCGATGGCGTCGGTCTGCATGCACACCCCGGCGACGACGATGCGGCTCCCGCGTGGCGCGGCCATGGCCAGCGATTGCAGCACGCCGGGCGCACCCACGCACTCGAAGATCAACGGCCGCTTGACCGCTTGGCCCTGAGCGGCGGCGATCAGCCCTTCCATCGGGCTGGCCGGCACGCCGAGTTCGGTCCACGAGGCGTGCGGCGAGACCTGCGCCGGATCGACGATCCGGTCCGCGCCCATGCGCTCGGCCGCCGCGCGCCGTTCGGCCGAGAAATCGCAGGCGACCACCGGGCCCATCCCCCGGGCCTTGAGCGCGGCGATGACCGCCAGGCCCACCGGCCCACAGCCGACGACAAGGCATACGTGGTCCGCGCCCGGCTCGGCCTTGGCCACGGCGTGCTCGCCAACGGCCAGAGGCTCGGTGAGGGCGGCCGGCTCGGCGGCCAGGCCATTGGGAACCTCGATCAGCAGCATGTCGGAAAGGATGATCTGTTCGGCGAAGCCGCCCGGGATGCGGCTGGAATAGCCTACGGTCTCGAATCCCGTCGGGCTCACCAGCCCGGGAATGGAGACCACGCGAGTCCCGGCCTTGAACCGGCCGCCGCCTGGGCCATTGTCCAGCACTTCGCAACAAAACTCATGGCCGAACACCGTGTCGGCCCCCCGCTTCATATGGCCCGGCGCGCCCAGCCGCTCGCTCATCTCGATCATGTGGTCGTAGTGGTCGAGGGCGTGCAGATCCGAGCCGCAGATGCCGCAGACCAGGGTGCGGCAAAGCACCTGGCCGGCCTCGGGCGTCGGCTCGGCCATGTCGTCGACGACGAGGGCGCCCGCCCGGCGAATGACCGCCCGCATCCTACTCGGCCGCCTCGGGCTTTTTCAGACCCATCATCGCCGCGATCTCCGGGCGGATGTTCTCCAACCCCTTCTCCTGCGCGTGGGCCGCGATCCGCGCGCCGACAGCGGCCATGGCCGCGCCGGTGAACTCGCCCTTGTGCGCCCCGACCCATTTCATCGAGGCGTCGCGATTTTCGTTCAGCCCTTGGAAGCGTGGGGCGACATAGCGGGCGAAGAGTTCGTACGAACGCTTGGTCTCAGCCCAGGGCGCCCAGTTGTGAGCCATGAACAGGAAGGCGCCGAAGCCGCCCGACTGATCGATCAGCGACTGAATCTTCTCGGCGGCCTCGTCCGGCGTGCCGATGACCGCCAGGCCGGTCTCGACCAGCGCCTCGACCGGATCGCGGCCGGCCTCGACCGGAGCCACCGGCAGATTGGCGATTTCGCGGAAATAGTAGAGCCATTTCTCCAGGCCGAAGCGGACGTCGGCCACCGCCTCATCCTTCGTCGGCGCGATGTGCATGGGGCCGACCAGCCGCCAGGCGGCGCGGTCGATGTTTGTGCCGTGCTCGGACGCCATATCCTCGGCGATCGCCCAGTTGGAGGAAAGGGCGTTGAAGCCGCCGGTTGAGGTCGCGCCGAGTGAGAGCAGGCCGACGCCGTGGCGGCCGGCGGCTCTAGCGCCGGTGGGCGAGACCTGGCTGGCCACGGCGATGTCGATATGGGGCCTGGAGTACGGCGTCATCTGCAGCCGCGCTTCGTTGAGGCTGAACCAATCGGACTTGTGGGTGACCGTCTCCCCGCGCAGGAGGCGAAGGATCACGCCCAGCGACTCGTCCATCATGTCGCGTTGTCTGGTGGGATCGATGCCCATCATAACGGCGTCGGCGACGAGCGCGCCGGGGCCGACGCCGAACATCGTCCGCCCGCGGGTCATGTGGTCGAGCTGATTGATCCGGTCGGCGAGCATGAACGGGTGGTGGTAGGGGAGGGACGACACCCCCGTTCCCAGGCGGATATGTTTGGTGCGCTCGGCGGCGGCGGCGATGAACACCTCCGGGCTGGCGATGACCTCATAGCCGGCCGAATGATGTTCCCCGATCCAGGCTTCCTCGTAGCCGAGCCCATCCAGCCATTCGACCAGTTCGAAATCGCGCTCGATGGCCAGGGTCGGGTTCTCGTCGACCGGGTGAAAAGGGGCGATGAAGGCGCCGAAGCGGAGTCGTTGACTGGTCATGGGTTCCATTCTCGCGGGCGCGCCTTCAGCCACAGGCGCCAGACGCGAACGGAAACCGAAATGCCTCTAGGTAAGGAAAGCGGTTTTCGCGCCGCCCCTCAGGCGATGGCCGCGAACCGTCTCGAACGGCGGCCGCGCAAGGCCGCGCCGAGCACGGCGAATCCGGCCAACATCAGCGCCCAGGCGCCGGGTTCTGGAACAGAACTCCCAAGGATGAAATTGGCCCCAAGCCATGCGCCGCCCGCGTTGTTGTCGGTCACATTCGGAAAACTGAAGGCGCTATTGAAGTTGCTGTATTGGTCCTGGACGATCATGATGGTGGGATTGATCGTCCCCGTGCCGCCCTGACCCGTTCCCAGGGAACTGGCGATCCCATTCCCACCGAGATAGGCGCCAACGATGTAGTCGGTCCCGGGCGTCAAGGCGAAGGGCGTGATGTTGGCGTAGGCGAAGTCGCCGATGTCGAAGATTCCCGAAACCGGGACCGTCACCGAGGTGAGCAGGTTTCCCGATGTATCCCAGATCCCCACCATGGCATCTTGAGGCAGGGCGGTCCCGTTGTCGAAGACGCCCAGCGCGGAAATAGTTTGGGCCGAGGCGACAGTGAACTCAAAGCCCAGCGTGTACTGGCTGCTGCCGTACAGCGTGCCGGGCGTGGTCAAATCGACCGCTGGCGATCCAGCCCATGCCGATCCCGCGATCGCCGTTGCGATCGTCGCCGCTAGGGCAAGTTTCACTTTGGACATGACGGTGACCCCTGTTGCCGCTTTTCGAACACTATCCTTTCGCCAAGGCGATGTCTAGGGTTGGCGTGACCGGCTTTGGTCTGGTCCGCATCGCCCTCGACCTGTATTTTATCACCGGCGCGCCGAAGGACGCCCAGCAAAAGCGGTTATGAACTATCGCCATGTCTTCCACGCCGGGAACTTCGCCGACCTGCTCAAGCACGCGGTGTTGCTGGCCTTGCTCGTGGAAATGACCAGCGACGTCGCGCCACTCACCGTGATCGACACTCATGCCGGGGCCGGGCTCTACGATCTGGCCGGCGAGCAAGCGCGACGGACCGACGAGGGTAGGGCGATCGCGGCGCTGATGGCCGACGAGGGGGCCCCGGCCGCCTTCGACGCTCTCAAGAGCGCGGTGCGGCGGGTGAACGCGAGCGGCGCGCGCTACTATCCAGGCTCGCCGGATCTGATCGCCTCGGCCCTGCGCGCCGGCGACCAGCTTATCGCCTGCGAGACCAGCCGCGAGGACTTCGAAAGCCTGCGCCAGGTTCTGCGCCGCTCGGCCGGCGCCTTCGCCGCGCGCGAGGATGGCTGGGAGACGGCCAGACGCCGGACGCCCAGGCTTCCCGCCGCGACTCTCGTCCACATCGATCCGCCCTACGAATCGCCGGACGACGGGGCCCGCGCCGCCGATGCCGTGCGCCAGGTCTTGGGCCGCAACGCCGGAGCGGTCGTCGCCCTCTGGGTCCCGATCAAGGAACTGGCCGCGTTCGACGCCCTGCTGACCAAGGTGGAGGACGCCGCCAAGGGTCGGAAACTACTGGTGGTCGAGGCCAGGCTGCGGCCGCTCGACGATCCCATGCGCCTCAATGGCTGCGCCGAGATCGTGATCAATCCACCGCCGGAACTGGAGCCGCTCGCGGGCGAGGCGGCGGCCTGGATCGCCGACACCCTCGGTGGGGCGGGCGCCGTGGGGCGAGCGACGCGTCTCGGATAGGCCGACGCCGCCGAGATCGCCCGAACGAAACCTAGCGTATTCGCCGGATGAGATGATGCGCGACTGATCTCCCCCCGTGAAACGGGGGGAGTACCGGCGAAGCCGGGGAGGGGGGCAGGGGCCGTGCGCCGGCGCTCTGGCAATTGCCCCCTCCACCCCTTCGGGGTCCCCCTCCCCCGCTGCGCGGGGGAGGATCAGGTGGTTCAAGTCACCCGGCGAATGCGCTCGGTCGCGATCATGCGTTGCAACCGCGAGCGCGGCGCGGTATCTATGCTGCACTGCAACATTCCCCCGAGGCGCAGGAGTAAAGTCATGGCGTGGACGGCCGAGTTTCCCGATCTGGATGAAGCGCGCGAACAGGCGCGCAAGGCGATGGCGCTGCCGATCGGCCTTTCCTCGCCGTTGTGGCTGGCCTTCGGCGCGGCCGCCAGCGTCGGCGTAGCCTGGTGGTGGGCGACGCGCTGGACCCGGGCGGTGAATCTCGAAGCCATGGCCGTGGCGGCCAAGGCCCAGGTCGCGGCGGTGGAAGACTTCGTCGAACGCGAGAGCGAAGCCGCCACCCAGGCGGTCGAGGCCACGCGAGCGGTTCTGGCCGCGGCCACGATCATCGAGCCGGTCGAAATCATCGCCGTGGAAACCGAGGTTCCGGCAACCGTCGCCGACGATCTCACCCAGCTCTCCGGCATCGGACCCAAGCTCGCCGCCGCCCTGGCCGAGCGCGGGATCACCACCTTCGCCCAGCTCGCCGCCTGGACCGAGGAAAACGCCGCCGCCTTCGACGCCGAACTGAGCCTCAAGGGCCGCGTGGCCCGCGACGCCTGGGTCGCCCAAGCGCGACGCCTGGCGGGCGAAGCCAAGGGCGGCTAGGGAGCCGAGTCCGCCTCGGCCTCGATCCCGAACTCAGCGAACACCTCGGCGGTGTCGGCGCCGAGCCTGGGCGGATCCCTGCGGATCGAGGCCGGGCTCTTCGAGAAGCGCAGCGGCGGCCGCATGGCCCGATAGCGGCCCTCGCCATCCAGATCCCGTTCCTCGAACAGCGTCTGGGTGAGCTGCGGATCGCTCAGCACCTCACGGGCGTCGTTGGCGACCATGGCCGGTATGGAGTTGGCGAAGGTGAGTTCCATCCATTGCGCCGTCGTGCGCGAAGCCGCCGCCTCGGCCATCATCCCATAGTAGGCGTCGACCTTTTCCTTAGCCGTCGTGGCCGAGACGAAGCGCTCGCTTTCATAGGCGCCGGGAAGGCCGCCGAGGGCCATGAACTTCGCCGCCTGCTCCCTGCTGGCCGGCTGCACCATCAGCCAGCCGTCCTTGGTCCGCAGCGGCTTGCGATGCGGCGTAATCGTCGTGGTGTGGCCGAAGGCGCCCGTCGCCGGTACGAAGGTCTCGCCGTAGAGGTGTTCGGCCATGATGTAGCTGGTGAAGCATTCGAGCATCGGCACGCAGACGTACTGCCCCTCGCCGGTGCGCTCCTTGTGTCGGAGGGCCGCCAGACAGGCGATGGCCGCGTGCAGCCCGCCGGTCTTGTCGGCCAGGATCGAGGCCGGCGGCCGAAACGGCGCATCGGGATTGCCCAGCGTCTCCAGGCCGAACGAGCCGCTGGCCGCCTGGATCAGGTCGTCAAACGCCTGGCGTCCGGCATAGGGCCCCTCGGGCGCATAGCCCATGGCCTCGACATAGATGATGTCGTCCTTGATCGCCTTGACCGCCTCATAGTCGAAGCCGAGGCGGGCGATCGAGTCCACGCGCATGTTGTGGATGAAGATGTCGGCCCGGGTGATGAGCTTGGCTAGCGCGCGGCGCCCCGGCTGCCCTTTAAGGTCGAGCACGACCGATCGCTTGTTGCGGTTGAGCGCCACATAGAGCGGCCCCATGGTGCGCGATTTCGGCGCCTTGCCGCCGTGACGCTGACGATCGCCGCTCGGCTCCTCGATCTTGAGCACCTCGGCTCCCAGATCGCCGAGGATCTGAGTGGCGTAAGGCCCGAGCACGAACTGGGTCAGATCGACGATCGTCACGCCCGCGAGGGGACCGGAGTTGTCGGCGGTCATGATCAAAGCTCCCGGCGCGGCGAACCCTCCCTCATGCGACGAGGCGAGCCCTCGAGGCAATGGCTTTGACAAGCGGCGGTTACCGGGGTTCAGTTTGCGGTCGCGCATTCAGGGAAACGCCATGACCGACCATCTCCTCGAAACGTTCCACGACGGCGTCACCACCCTGACCATGAACCGGCCGGAGGCGCGCAACGCTCTATCGGGCGAGATGCAAACGGCTCTGGCAGAAGCCCTGCCGCGTCTGGCCGCCGATCGGGCGGTGAGGGTGATCGTGCTCACCGGCTCGGGCGGCGCCTTCTGCGCCGGCGGCGACGTCAAGGGGTTCGCGGCCCGCAACGCGGCGGCCGACGCCAAGGGCGGATCGCATTTCGACATGGAGGCGCGGGTTCACGGTTTGCGCGTGGCGATGGATGTGAGCCGCATCCTAGCCGACGCGCCCAAACCGACGCTGGCGGTGATCCCGGGCGCGGCGGCGGGCGCGGGCCTCTCCCTGGCGCTCGCCTGCGACATCCGCGTGGCCGCGGTCGACGCCAAGCTCACCACCGCTTTTTCCAAGGTCGGCCTGGCTGGCGACTATGGCGGCTCCTACTTTCTCACCCAACTCGTCGGCGCCGCCAAGGCGCGGGAACTCTACTTCACTGGCGATGTGATCCTGGGCGAAGAGGCGGCCCGTCTGGGGATCGTGAATGAGGCCGTGCCGGCGGCTGAACTTCCCGCGGCGGCGGAGCGCTGGGCGAGGCGCCTGGCTTCCCTGCCCACCGTCGCCGTGGGCTATATGAAACGCAACCTCAACGCAGCCGCCCATTCGACCCTGGCCGAAGTCCTGGATCTGGAAGCCATGCACATGGTGCGCACCTTCATGACCGACGACCACAAGGCGGCGACCGCGGCCTTCGTCGAGAAACGCCCGCCGGTGTTCCAGGGGCGATAGAAGGGCGGAGTCAAACGGCGAGGAGTCTGCCGAAGAAGGCGCGGTAGCGGTGCAGCGCCAGGCGGAGGTCTTCGGTCGAGACGTCATCGCCGCGATCCCACTGTCCCTCGAGCTTGCCGCGTTCTTCGGCGAAGACCTCGGCGAGCCGCTTCATGGCGTTGGCAACCAGATTATCGGCCTGCTCGACCGCCCGTCGCGGCTCATCGACGAAGCTGGTCTGGAGTGCGTCCCAGCGTGTGCGCAGGTCCTTGGCTTCCTGTTGCGAGAGCAACGTCGCGCTCGTGTCCTCGCCGGCGACGCCGTTCGTGGGAGTGTGTGCGGCCTCCACATTGGTGGGCGTGGAAGGCCGAGCCAGCTCGGCGGTCGTCAGCGCATCTTCGTTGGCGCGTAGCGGCGGTGGGGGCGTCGAGGTGGCCGGCAAATCGGGTTCATGAGTCATGAGGCGTTCCTTCAACTATCTCGGTCGCGGCCTCGGCCGCCGTTGGCGTGACCACGACGGCGGGAGAATCCTTGACCGTCGTATCGGCGACAATCGGCGCCGCCGGGGCCGCCGTTGGCGTTGTCACATCGCCGGTGCGCTCGCCCACCAGATCGTCGAATAGCGCCCGATAGGCGATCATGGATTTGCGCAGTTCCTCGGTGTCGACGCCCCCTTGTCCGTGGCGAACGGCGATGTCGTGCGCCGTGCGGTAGTTCTGGACTACTTCGGGGTGATCGACGGAGATGTCGGCCGAGCGTTGTTCGAACTCGGCCATGGGGTAGCCGCGCGCCGTCATCACGTCGACGATGAGGGTGTCCGCGTCGCCGACCGCGCCTCCGGGATCGTCGACGAAGCGCGACTGGACCGCTTTCCAGGAGTCGACGAAGCGGGTCCGATCGGCCACCGAGAGCGGGCGCACCGTGAGGCGCTTTACGCGCTGTTCGCGGTCGTGAAGTTCGGTCTCGGCCTTGTGCTGGCTCCCGGTCTCTTCGACCAGGCGCGAATATTCCGTGCCGAATTTCGTCTTGAGCTGGGTTGAAGTGCGGCGCCGCGCGGCGAACCAGATTATGGCCGCGACGATGATGACGGCGACGACGATGATGACGACAAGCGCCGTGTTAGACATGGCGGCGAACTCCTGAGACTGGCAGTTCAACACCCGAGCCTGAGCCGTAGTTCCGCCGGGGAGGGCGGCGGAACAAAGTTAAACAAGCGTTCGTGCTTGCAGCGCCTCGCGCCCCGCGTAAAGTGAATGCCGATCTGAAAAGGGAGCGAACGCCGATGGCCGACTTGGGCGGGGCGGAACCGGATGATTTCACCGCCGAAGCGCGCGACTGGCTGGCCAAGGCCTATCCCGCGGAGCTGACGAGCGACCGGCCGGCGAGCGATCCGGAAGCGATCTGGGGCGGGCGCGCCTTCCAGAGCAGCGACGATCCGCAAATCCGCTGGATGCGGGCGGTGGCCTCGCGTGGCTGGACGGCGCCGACGTGGCCCAAGGCCTATGGCGGCGGCGGCCTTTCCGCCAGCGAAGCCAAGGCGCTTGCCCAGGAAATCAGCCAGGGCGGCTACCGCATGCCCCTGGCCTCGTTCGGCCTGTGGATGCTGGGCCCGGTGCTGCTGGAATACGCCACCGAAGCTCAGAAGCAGGAGCATCTTCCCAAGATCGTCCGGGGCGAGATCCGCTGGTGCCAGGGCTACAGCGAGCCGGGGGCGGGCTCGGACCTGGCCTCCCTGCAGACGCGGTGCGAGGACAAGGGCGACCACTGGCTGATCAATGGCCAGAAGATCTGGACCTCCTACGCCAATCGCGCCGACTGGTGTTTCTGCCTGGTGCGCACCGATACGACGAAGAAGCACGAGGGTGTCAGCTTCGTGCTCATCGACATGGCTTCGCCCGGGGTCGACACGCGGCCGATCAAGCTGATCTCGGGCGACTCCCCGTTCTGCGAGACCTTCTTCACCGACGTCAAAGTCCCGAAGGACAATCTGGTTGGCCAGGTCAACGGCGGTTGGGAGATCGCCAAGCGCCTGCTGCAGTATGAGCGGGCCAACATCTCCGGCGGCTTCCTGGGCGGCGCCGGAGGGGCGGGCGGAGCGGCGGGCGATCTCGTCGATATCGCCAAGGCGGCGGTTGGCCTCGACGACAGCGGCGCCCTCGCCGACAAGGATCTGCGCGCCCGGATCATCCGTAGCCGGATCGATTCCCAGGCGTTCTTTCTCACCCTTTCGCGGGTGGCGGCGGAGTCGCGCGCCAGCAATGGCCCCAGCGCCGCCACCTCGATCATCAAATACGCCGCGGCCACCTTGGCCCAGGAGCGCTCGGAACTGATCGTCGAGGCGCTGGGCGCCTCCGGCCTCGGGGGGGAAGGCGATGGCTTCAGCCCGGCAGAACGTCAGGCGACGCGCGGCTGGTTGCGTTCGAAGGGCAATTCCATCGAGGGCGGCACCTCCGAGGTCAATCTCAACGTCATCGCCAAGCGGGTGCTGGCCCTGCCGGACCCGGTGAGATCGAAGGAGTCGGGCTGATGGCCGAAGATACCCTGGATGGCTTTCGCGCCGAGGCGCGGGCCTGGCTGGCCGAGAACTTTCCCAAGTCGCTGAGGGCCGACCCCGACGCCATTGGCGAGATCATTCCTGGCGGCGAAAGGCCGGCGGGTGACGCGCTCCTCTGGAAAAAGCGCATGGCGGCCAAGGGCTGGGGCGCGCCGACCTGGCCGAAAGCCTATGGCGGCGGCGGGCTCTCCGGGGCCGAGGCGCGGGTTCTGGCCGAAGAGATGGCGGCGCTCGGCGCGACCAATCCCATCCAGGGTATGGGAACCAGCATGTTCGGCCCGACCTTGCTCGAATACGGCACGGAGGATCAGAAGCAGCGTCACATCCCGCCGATCGTGCGCGGCGAGCTGCGCTGGTGCCAGGGCTACAGCGAGCCGGGCGCGGGCTCCGATCTCGCCGCCCTGACTACCCGCTGCGAGGACGCCGGCGACCACTGGAAGATCAACGGTCAGAAAATCTGGACGTCTGGCGCTCAGTACTCGGACTGGTGTTTCTGCCTTGTACGGACGGACACCAAGCGCAAACACGAGGGGATTTCCTTCGTGCTTGTCGACATGCGCCAAAAAGGCGTCGAGACCCGACCGATCAAGCTGATCGCCGGCTCCTCGCCGTTCTGCGAGACCTTCTTCACCGACGCCCGGGTCGAGAAAAACGACATGGTCGGACCGCTGCACGGCGGCTGGTCGATCGGCAAGCGCCTGTTGCAACACGAGCGATCGGGTCAGGGCGGCGGTCGGCTTCTGGGCGGTGGGCGCTCGCTGACCTCGATCGCGCGGGACTACGCCGCCGACGAGAGCGATCTCGGCGCCGAGGATCTTCGCGGTCGGATGGTCGACCTCGCCATCGAGGCCCGGGCCCACACCCTGACCATGAAACGGGCGGCGGCCGAGGCGCGCGGCAATCTCAATCCTTCGGCGACCACCTCGGTGATGAAGAATTCGGGCACGCGGATCGGCCAGGAAAAGGCCGAACTCACCCTCGAGATCATGGGCGAGAAGGGCCTGGGCTGGGAGGGCGAGGCCTTCACCGCCGAAGAACGCGGCGCCGTCCGCTCCTGGCTCTCCGGCAAGGCGACGACGATTTTCGGCGGCTCGGCCGAGATCCAGAACAACATCATCTCCAAGCGCATCCTGGGCCTGCCGGACGCGACGCAGTCGACGTAGGGTGCGCGCCACCCCCTTGCCGTCATCGCCCGACTTGTTCGGGCAACCTTCCGTGATGGAGGTCAAGCCTTGGCTGATCTCCAGGGCTGTTGTTCGCGGGCGATGGCGTTGAGAGTGACGAGCATCTTTCGCATGACGGCGGTGAGGGCGACCTTTCCGGGGCGTCGGTTGGTGTGGACGAGGGTTGCGTAGAAGTCCCTCATGACGGGGTTCCAGCGGATGGCGGATCGGGCCGCGTTGAACAGCACGCGCCTGACGCCAGGCCGGCCGTGGCCGATGGTGGCGCGGCGGGTGAGCTTGCCGCTCTTGTTCGTCCGGGGAGCGAGGCCGACGAG
>DATCEL010000199.1:0-7247 GCA_036510115.1 Caulobacteraceae bacterium | reverse complement strand
GAGTTCAGGGTCATCCAAATCGGGGAGCGCGGCGGGAGCGAATGCTTCACCGCTGATCTCCGCCTGCCGATGCTGGAGATAGGTCGAGCGCAGAGTGGCGTAGGGATCCGTGGCGCCCGCCAGAAGACTGCGTAGATCGCTCTCCGAGCTGGCCAATTGATCCAAACCGCCAGCCACGGCGAGGTAAATGCTTACCTGTTGCCGGTAGGGGTATCTGGCAAAGTGGACGGGGTCGGCGACCGCGTCGACGATGTTGCCGAACAGATCACGCACGGTTGATGGGCCAATCATCGGCAGGAAGAGATAGGGGCCTGGGCCGACGCCGTAGCGACCCAGCGTATCGCCGAAAGAGCTGGGGCGGTGAGGAACGCCCGTCTTGCCCACCACATCGATCATTCCCGCCAGGCCGGCGGTGGAGTTGACGACGAAGCGAATGCTGGCGGCGCCCGCGCGCGCGGGCCGGATTTGCAACATGTCGTTCATCACCACCACCGGCTCGCTCAAGTTGACGAGGATATTGTGGATGGCTTTGCCGATGGGGCCAGGAGTCAAGTGGCGGAAGATCGAAGCGAGGGGCGCCAGAAAACGGCGCTCCAATGCCTGCTGCAGGTTGAACTGACCGCGGTTGAAAGCCTCGAAAGGATCGCCTCGTGTCGCCGCCTGCGCACTCAAGGCGCTGACCAAAGCCAGAGCCACGCCGGCCGCGATAAGCCTTGCGCGCACGTTCCACTCCACGAAGAAGGGCTGGGACCGATGGAGAATCGCTCCGCAAACGAACGGAAACATTCGCCCACTACGATCCTATGTTCGGTGACTGCATACTGTGCATCGAACCCATGATTCAACTAAAGTCCGGTGGCGAGACGCGCCGCCGGACCTGTGAGCCCCTCTCCGGAGCCCCGTTTGAGCGATTCGCCCACCGACCCGCCCGGCCGTCGCTCGCCCGTCGAAAGGTGGGTCTTGATGTGTTGCGCGAGGGCGTGGCCAGTGACGCTCGTCATCTCGACGCTCGCCGCCATCGCTCTGGTCTACGTCGTTACGCACTTCTCGCTCAACAGCGACGCGCAGGGTCTCCTGTCGACAAAGCTCCCCTATCGTCAGCGCGCGGCGGCGTTCGATGCGTTGTTTCAGCCTCAGAGCGACCAAATCGTCGTGGTCGTCGATGGCAAGACCGCGGAGCTGGCCGACTCAGCCGCGGCGTCTCTGACGACAAAACTTGCCGCTCGACCCGATCTCTTCAGCGCCGTGGAGCGACCTGAGAGCGGCTTTTTCACCCACGAAGGCCTGCTCTATTTGCCGACGGCGGAGGTCCAGCAAAAGATGAGTCAGCTGGTCGCCGCCCAACCGTTCCTAGGGCCGCTTGCCGAAGACCCCAGTTTACGCGGCCTGATGAAGACCCTGTCGGCCGCGGCGCAAGGCGTGAGCACAGGACAGGCCACGCTCGACAAGCTCAGTGCGCCGATCACCAGCCTAGCATCGACCCTGGACAACGTCCGGGCTAACCGACCGGCGTTTTTCTCCTGGAGCGCGCTCATTTCCGGCGAACCGTCAACGCCGAGCGATCTGCGCCGTCTCGTTCTGGCGACACCGATCCTGGACTACACCCGCCTCGAGTCAGGATCCGGGCCCAGCGACTTCATTCGTCAGAACATAGGTGCGATGGGTCTCGACGCGGCCCATGGCGTCAGCGTTCGGCTTACCGGTCCCATTGCCCTGCAGGACGAGCAGTTTGGCTCCATCGCGCACGGTGTCGCGTTGATCGCGGCCATGGCCTTGGCGGCCATCCTGTTCATGCTGTGGATGGCCGTGCGTTCCCCGAAACTGATAGCTCCCATCCTCATCACCATGCTCGTCGGGCTCCTAGCGGCGATGGCTTGCGGCCTGCTCATCTTTCACCGCTTCAATGTGATTTCCGTGGCTTTCATCCCGCTGTTCGTGGGCCTTGGGATCGATTTCGGCATTCAGTTCACGGTCCGCTTCCGCGCCGAGCATCAGGGACAAACGGATGTCCGCGCCGCCCTACGCGCCGCCGGCGGCGGCATGGGCCATTCGCTGATCCTGGCGGCGACCGCGATCGCGGTTGGCTTTCTCGCCTTTGCCCCGACCAACTACCTGGGCGTGTCGCAACTGGGGGTGATCGCCGGTCTCGGCATGTTCATCGCCGTGGCCTTGAATCTCACACTTCTGCCCGCGCTCATCGTCCTCATGCGCCCTCCCGTGACGGAAATATCCGCCGGCCAAGCCTCACTCGAGCGCCTGGACGGTTTCATTCTCTCTCATCGAAAATCGGTGTTGGGCGTGGCCCTGGCTGCCGCGGCCGGCTCGGCGGCGCTGCTGCCACTTCTCCACTTTGACTTCAATCCGTTCCATCTCGAGAACACAGCCTCGGAGGCGGTGTCCGCTTCCATCGATCTGATGCGCGACCCTAACCTCGCCCCCGATTCCCTGGATTTGGTCTTTCCTTCCCTGACCGCAGCGAACGCCATGGCGCCCAAGATGCAGCGCCTTCCCGAAGTCGCCGCCGTCCGCACCATCTCAAGCTTCATTCCGGCCGAGCAGGGGCCAAAGCTGGCGGCCATCGCCGACGCGTCGGCGATCCTGGGGATCAGCCTTGACCCGATCATGGTTCAGCCGCCGCCCAAAGACGGTGACAACATCGCCAGCATGAGACAGACCGCCGCCGATCTCATGACGGCCGCGAAGGGCAGCTCCGGTCCGACCGCGACGGCGGCGCGGCGATTGTCGGACGATCTTTCATGGCTCGCTCAGGCCCCGCCGCGAGCTCGCGTCCGCGCGGATCAAGCCCTCGTTCCGGGCCTCGGCACCGTTCTCGAAGAAACGCGCCAAGTCCTGCAGGCTCAGCCGGTGACGCTGCAGTCACTGCCGCCGAGACTGGTCCAGAGTTGGCTCACGCCCCGCGGCATCGCCCGATTGTCGATGGCGCCGAGAGGCGATTCCAACGACAACGCCGTGCTCGAGCGCTTCATCAAATCGGTGCGCGCGGTAGCGCCGGAGGTCACCGGCGAGCCCATCGGCATCTATGAAGGTGGCCGCACAATCGCCGGCGCTTTCATCGAGGCCGGCGTGCTGTCGTTTGTCGCCATAACCATCCTGCTGTTCGTCGTGCTCAGAAGGGTCAGGTACGTCGCCATCACCATGGCCCCCATCGTGCTGACAGGATTGCTGACGCTGGGCAGTTGCGTGGTCATCGACCAGCCGCTCAACTATGCCAACATCATCGCCCTGCCCTTGCTGTTCGGCATCGGCGTGGCCTTCCACATCTACTTCGTCATGGCGTGGCGGAACGGCGTCGGCCACCTGCTGCAATCGAGCCTCACGCGGGCGATTTTCTTCAGCGCCATGGCGACCGCCACAGGTTTCGGCAGCCTGTGGGCTTCCCATCACCCCGGCACGGCGAGCATGGGGGAACTGCTGATGATCTCGCTGTTGTGGACGCTGGTTTCCGCCCTGCTCTTCCAGCCCGCCCTGATGGGGCCGCCGCCGAAGTCGAAGCCTGTCTAGGCGCTACTGCAACAGCTTCGCGCTGGTCTCCTCCAGATGAGCCAGCAGTCCCTTCTCTCCCTCCGCTGCGAGCGGCGCGGCGAAATCCGATCGGCGCGTCGTCAACTGACTGATCGCATCGAAATAAACGTCGACGATCTTCCACTGACCGCCCGAAAGTCGCATTCGGTAAGTGAGCGAGACCGCCGCCCGTCCCGTCGGGATCAACCGCGACTGGACGATCTTGTCGGGCCCGCGTGTCTGGGCCTCTGGGCTCACTTCGAATTTCTCTCCATTAAACCGGTCGAAGTTGTGGGCGTAGCTTGCGGTCGTCAGGCGGGTGAACGCGCGGATGAGCGCCTGGTGATCCGCCTCTGACATGGAGGTCCAGGCGGGGCCGACCGCGAACCGCGTCATCAGCGGCAGATCGAAGGCGCTTTGCACGACGGGCTCAAGCTTGCGGAATCGGCCTTTCGCGCCGAGCGCGGCCCCTTCCTTCATCGTTGACAGAAGAGCGTTGTCGAGGGCCTCGATGCGGCCGACCGCCGGATCGGCGGCCATGACGGATGAGGAAATCACGGTCGCCGCCGCGAAGGCGATGACGGTCAAGAGAGTTTTCATGGCGCTTTCCGACGACACTTGTCAGGCCCCTATGGCCAACTTAAGCCCGACCGGCAACTGGCCGCGGAGAGCCACCTCATGCGCGTGAGCGACGTTCGGCTGGCCGAGGTATGGGATCGCGGTTTCACGGTTGTCGAAGGCTTCCTGGGCGCGGAGACCTTGCAGGCCGCACAGGAGGCTTTGTGGTCGATCTATCCGCGTCCAACGGACTATTTCGCCGCTCCGGACGCCTATCCGCGCTTTGCCAGAAGTCAGTTCGCCGGCCTCCGCTACTTCCCCTACCCGGCCTGGGAGCTGAACCGCGTCGCGATCTATCCGGACCTCGTGGACGCGGCGGAACGGTTTCATCAAAGCGCCGATATCGAGATCTACAAGGTGGAGCTATGGGCGAAATACGCCGGCGCTGTTGACTACGACCAGCAACACCATCGCGACTACGGCAACCATACCTTGGTCGCGCCGCGCGCGGACGGACGTCACGCTCAGATGACGACCTTCATCCTGCTCTCAGACGTATCGACCCTGGATGGTCCGACCAAGGTCGTCCCGCAGGCGATCGGCCGCGAAATTCCCATCGTGCCAGGGCGGCAGCCTTTCGGCGCGCTCACCGAGCATGAGGTGAGCATTGAGGCGCCGGCTGGCAGCCTGTTCATCTACAAAACCGATATCCTGCACCGCGGATCAAACTTCACGGCGCCCGGCCGTTCTAGATTCGCGATGCTCGTCGATTTTCAACAACGGGGCTGGCGCTGGAACGGCAAGATGAGCTGGCCTGATCACGCGGAGAAAGACGGCATGGTCGAAGCGATGGTGCGCATGACCCCGCGCGAGCGCGATCTGTTCGGCTGGCCGCCGATCGGCTCGGACTATTGGAATGATCAGACGCTGCGAGATGTGGCTCTGCGGTACCCGGGTATCGATCTCACGCCTTACGGGGAGCGCCCTTGATGGCCGGCGACCGCGAAATCATTCTGCACCACTACGACACCTCGCCGTTTTCGGAGAAGCCGCGACTCCTATTCGGGCTTCACGATCTTGCTTGGCGCTCAGTCATTCAACCGACGATAATGCCCAAACCCGACTTGACGCCCCTGACCGGCGGATACCGGCGCGCACCGGTGATGCAGATTGGCGCCGACATCTTTTGTGATAGCCAGGTGATCATGGCCGAGATTCGCCACCGCGCGGGTATTGGCGACCCGAACGATGGGCTCGGCTGGGCGGTCAACCTATGGTCGGACCGGCTGTTCTTCCAGTCTTCCGTGGCCGTGATTTTCGGCGAACTCGGAGGGGCCGTGCCGCGCGCTTTCATTGAGGACCGCGAGAAGCTCATGGGTCGGCCGTTCGACGTCGCCGCCATGAAGGCCGCCGCCGCGCCGATGGGCGCCCAGTGGCGCGCTCAGGCCGGCTGGATCGAGACCGCGCTCTCCGGCGGGGCGCCGTATCTGCGCGGAGACAAGCCCCAGATTGCCGATGTCGCCGCCTATATGAACATCTGGTTCGTGACCAATTTCACGCCCCATCTCGCCGGACCACTGCTGGACGGATTCGAACGCCTGCAAGCCTGGCGCGAGCGGATGAAAGCGATTGGCCACGGGCGCAGAAGCGAGATGACAACCGCCGAAGCCCTTGAGATCGCGCGTGCGTCCGAGCCAAACGAGCGGATCAGCCACGATCCTTCCGATCCCTTGGGGCTTGCTCCCGGCGCGCGCGTGAGTGTCAGCGCCGATGACTACGGCCGCGATCCGATTTCCGGGCGGCTGGTGGCCGCCAATCGCGAGCGCCTAACAATCGCCCGCGAGGACGCACGGCACGGCCACATCCACGTGCATTTTCCTCGCGCCGGCTATCTTGTGGCCGCCGCGTGAGCGACCACGACGGCAAGCCGCCGGCTCAAGTCTGGGCGGCGCTCTTGTGCTGCATCCGCGAGATGCGAGGCGCCATTGAAACACTAGGGGGCGCGTAGAGAGACCATGATCAAACTGAGATTGCTTGCCGGCGCGGCGCTGGTGGTGACTTGGACCGGCGTTGCGGCCGGCCAACCCGAGGCCCTGCTGGGATTTTCCGCCCACAATGACGCCGCCGAGCGCGCGCTGGAGGCGCGCTTCGACGCCAACCTTTCCGCTGTCGCCATCCGTGACCGCATGAAGCTCATGGCGGCTGAACCCAATCAGGTCGGCTCACCGCACGACAAGGCCAATGCCGAATTCACCCTGGCGCAATTCCGAGCCTGGGGCTGGGACGCGCGCATCGAGATCTTCAACGCACTCTATCCGACCCCAAAGACCGAATTTCTCCAGCTTCTGGGTCCCACCCCCTACACCGCCGACCTCACTGAGCCGCCGATTCCGGGCGATGCGACCAGCGCCCGTCAGGCCGGCGGACTCCCGGCCTGGAACGCCTATGGCGGTGACGGCGACGTCACCGCGCCGCTCATCTATCTCAACTATGGCATGCCAGCGGACTATGAGGCGCTCCGGCGAATGGGCCTTTCGGTCAAAGGCAAGATCGTCATCACCCGCTATGGAGGCGGCTGGCGCGGCCTCAAGCCGAAGCTCGCCTATGAGCACGGAGCGGTCGGGTGCATCATCTACTCAGATCCCGCCGATGACGGCTATGGCGTGGCCGACGCCTATCCGAATGGCCCAGCCCGACCTGAGCACGGCGTCCAGCGCGGATCGGTTCTGGACTGGGCGATGGAGACCGGCGACCCGCTGACGCCCGGCTATGGCTCCGTGGAGGGCGCGTCGCGAATGCCACTCTCCGAGGCGAAAAACGTGCTCCACATTCCGGTGTTGCCGATTTCGTGGGGAGAGGCGGTGCATTTTCTCGCGCCCCTACGCGGCCCGGTGGCGCCCAGCACATGGCGGGGCGCGTTGCCGATCACCTACCACGTGGGCGGCGACGGACCGGCGGCTCATTTGGTGACTAAGGCCAACTGGGACCAGAAGCCGCTCTACGACGTGATTGCGGTCATGAAGGGCGCGGTCGAACCCAACCAGTGGGTGATCAGGGGCAATCATCGCGACGGCTGGGTGTTTGGCGCGCAGGATCCACTCGCGGGCCAGACCGCGCTGATGGAAGAGGCCAAGTCGATCGGCGAATTGGCCAAGACTGGCTGGCGG
>DATCEL010000198.1:0-3298 GCA_036510115.1 Caulobacteraceae bacterium | reverse complement strand
TGGGGGAGATTGGTTCAGTTGACCACGAACTCTCCGTCCACGGCCCGCCACTCCGACGGCCGGATCAGACGCTGGTGGGCGATGCGCACCGAATGCAGCGGGCCGGCGAGTTCGCGCCGCCAGTGATCGAGAAATCCTTTCAGGGTCGGAAACGCCGGGGCCACGTCATAGTCTTGCCAGACGTAGAGCTGCAGCAGCGCCGGATGGTCGGGCAATCGGTAGTGAATCTCCGCCGTGGTCAGTCCGTAGCCTTTCAGCTGCAGCAGGAAATCGCGGCTCACCATCATGCGCCCCCTTGTCTCTGACGGGTCGGCCCACGCCATTGTCGTGGCGACTCACTTTGAGAAGAGTTGACGCAAGTTCACGCGCCGGCAAGCGGCCCGCGTTCAGGCGGCCGGCGCGGCGCGCTTCAATTCCCGGCGCGCGATCGCGTCTTGAAGCTGAACCTCGGGACTGTCGTCCAGGCCGAAGTGCTTGAACACCTCCTTCAGCAGATAGAGCGCCGGCCCTCCGACGGGGCCGCCCCCGGGCGGCGATCGGTTGCTCGCCTCCTCGCCGGCGAGTTCGGCGTAAGCCACCAGCACCGCGTCCGAGACCACCGCCGCGCGGCTCTTGGCTGATTCCACATCGCCTCCACGCGCCGCGTACTCGTCGATCGCGCCGATGGCGGAGGCCGCGATCGCTTGCGCCTGGACGATTCTCAGCCGGCCGGCCGCGTCGATGGCGCCCAGAACGTCGGGGGACACGGCCAGGCACGCGCGATGAAAGTCATCGGCCGCCCGAAGCAGGCGCTCGACCTGACTTTGCGCCTCGTCCGGCGGGGTGACCAGGCTGGCGAAATAGGCCAGCGTTTGGACCCGGAAGGCCTGGGCCTCGATCTCGCCTTTCGGCGCGCGCGGCGTAGAGCGGCGAAAGGCGGCGACGAGCAACCGCCGCTCGCGCATGCGACTAACCTCGTCGGCCGTCAGCATTGGGCTTTCCAACGCCCTGTCGGCCATCACTCTCTCCCGAGTCGTACTCACCCGTTCATCCCATTCAAACCGACCAGCAGCAGGCCCAGGAATATCACCACCCCGATGATCACCGAACCGGTAAACAGAAACGCCATGCGCGCCAGGGTCCCAATCACGCTCGTCCGATAGACCCCGCGCAGGTGAGCGAACAGATGGACCGGCGCGCCCCACAGGATGATCCCCGCGTCCTGGCCGAACACCGGCGACAGCGCTTCGGCCGCGGCGAACATCAACCCCACCGCCGACAGCGAATGCAGGCTGAAGATGGTGTGATCGAAGACATAAAATCGGCGCTGAAAGACGAAGGCGATGCTGATCAGCAGGACCGCCATCGGCAAGGCGAGGAAGGCGAAACGCTCGCCCCAGCCCTCGAGCACCAGCCAGAAACGCTGTGGGTCGTCGACCACTCTGGCTATGCGCGCCTTCAGCCAGTCGGCGGCGCCTTCCCCAATCGAGAGGTCTGTATGGCCGCTGGCGATCGCCGCCTTCAGCTTGGCGCGCTCGGCGGGCGTCAGGCGATCCAGGCTTCGCGAGTTCGCGGCGCGGTCGGCGCTCGATTGGAACATCGCGCCCTGAGTGAGAGACCCGGCCAGGAACACCGCCACCAGCACCACCAGGAACAGGCGGAACGGCGGAATCTGCGGCGCCCGATGGCCGTCGAGATAGGCGCGGGTCAGGCGCGCGGGGTGAAGAAACAGTTCGGGCACGGTCGTCCACACCCGACCGTCGAAATGCAGCAAACCTTCGAAGGCCTCGCCGATCAGCTTCCAGATCGAGCGATGGAAATCCTCGCCCACCTGCCCGCATTGATGGCACCACGGTCCCATCAGCGGCGTCGCGCAGTTGGCGCACGGCGTCCCGGGCGGAAGGGCGTGCTCATTGCGCCGGCGGAACTTGAACAGCCCGCCGACCGCCTCGCCGGCCGCCGCTTCGATTTCGTTCACCATCAAAGACCGCTGACCCTCTCCGCGCCGGTCTGAGCATAGCCCGCCGGCCTCGTCCAGAGCCCCATCCGGAACGCCTGGCGTGGCGCGGCGTTGACGATGCGCCGGCACAGAGAGGATCAGTCGAACCGATGTCTGGATTTGAGACCACCGCCAAGACCGCGAAATCCGGCGTGCGCGCCGCCCGCAAGGCCCTTTCCCGGGTGCTCCAAGGTGGCCAGGCCCGAGCCAGGGACGTGGTGGACAGCTCCGGGCGCAAGGCCAACGACTCGCTGGACGCGGTCGAACAGGCCGTCCTCCGCGCCTTGGACAACATCACTCAGCGCGGCGAGCGTTACACAAATCGCGCCAAGGGACGGCTCTATGCCGCCGAAGGCCGGCTGTTTCCGCGCCGCCAGCCGCCGCCGATCGGAACCGCGCTTGTCGGGGTGGGCGTGGGGCTGCTGCTGACCCTGCTCTTTGCCGAAAGTCCGCCCGCGAAGGCGGCTCACCGCCGGACATAGCCTCTTCCCTTGAGGGAGAGGTTGTCTGAACCGCCTAAGCTGTCGTGGGAAGAGCGGACCGGCCTCGTCAATCGACGTCGATCGTTCCCTTCATGCCAAAGCTGGCGTGCAGGAAATGCGTGCAGCGCACGTCGTAGTGGCCGGCGTGCGGGGCCAGCGAGACGTCTCGGCTCTCGCCCTTGCGCAGTTCGACCGTGCCGCCAGGAACCGCCGAACCGAAGAAAGTGGGCGCGGAAAAGTTATGTCCGCTCGATCCTTGATTGACGAAGTGCAGGACGACCGGCGTCCCGGCCTTCAAGTGAATCGCCGCCGGCGTGATGCTAAAGTTCGTCAGCACGATTTCCACGCGTTGCGGCGCGTCTGACTGCGCCTGCGTCGCGCTCGACACGGCGAGCGCCGCCGCCAATAACGCGAAGTAGCGCATGATTTGCCCTCGCACGACGATCCGCCGGACGCGCCTATCACAGACCGCGATCGTCTGTTCGTCATCCTACATGCTGTCGAAGGGGTTGCGAACGCTGCGTTCCGGTGTTGGATGGGTTAGGCCTGTCGGCCAAGGGGAGCGAAATCATGGACTTCAAGCATCTGTTCCTGAGCTTTGAAGGTCGCACGCGGCGGCTGCACTTCTGGTTGGGGCTGATCATTCTGTGGGTGGTCGAGGGAGTCGTTGTCTCGATGACCTTAGGCGGGGCCATGAGCGCCGGCGCGCTGATGGGAAACCCGGGAGCGGTCGGCAACCTCATGGGCGGGACCGGCTTGATCGGCGGCCTCATCTGTTTGGCGCTGATCTGGCCGTCACTGGCATTGCAGGTGAAGCGCTGGCACGACCGCAACAAGA
>DATCEL010000197.1:0-3387 GCA_036510115.1 Caulobacteraceae bacterium | reverse complement strand
CAGCCAGTCGCGCGCGGTTACCGCTATTTCGAGGCGCTGCAATCGGTCCGCGCCGGCTGGTCCTTATCGCGACGGGCCAGCCTGCCGCTCTATGCGTCCGATCGCATGGCGCATTTTTTCGGTTGGGGCCTGGCGGTGCTGCTCGATCGGCGCTCGGGATTCGACCGTTTCTATGGGGCCGACGAAGCTATCTTCTACGATGACCTGGAAGGCGTGGCCGGCGCGCTTCGCGCGCTCCTAGGCGATGACGCCGCCACGCGGGAGATCGCGCGCAAGGGCTGGGCGAAGACCTGGGCGGTGTTTCACAGCGCTCGCGTGTTCGACTACGTCCTGGCTCAGCTCTTCGACGACGGCGGCGCCAAGAGCTACGAGTGGCCGTGCGAACGCTGGGGCGGCCCCAAGACTTGACCGCGCGCCGAGGTGATCCTCGCCGATCGCCGGCCGGGCTAGACGGCGACGGCTTCGGCCATCCAGGTCGGCCACGCTGTCCGCCACGATCTGCCGTCGGGCAGGGTGCGCTCCGCTGCGCCGACCCGGTCCAGACGCAGGCTGGCCATAGCCACGCCATCCAGGCTCGAATGGGTCTCGCCAGCGCGCAGGCCTCCGGCCAGCAGTTCGCTCCCGGGCTCGACCGCCGCGCCGTCGTAGGCGATCGGACCCATGCGGGTTTTGAGCGTGCCGCGACGCTTCATCCGCGAGGTGGTTTCCTGGCCGACGAAACAGCCCTTGCCGAAGTCGATTCCGTTCAACAGATCGAAATTCGCCTCGATCGGATAGGTCTTGTCCGATCCCCAGTCGGCTGGCCCCGGAACGCCCCGCGCCATGCGGTGGTCGTCGTAGGCGCCGGGCCGGGCGCCGGGCGGCGCGGCGACGCCGTAGCCGCGGTAGCCCAGCGCGGGCAGCCGGGGGTCGACCAGCCAGCCGGGCGTCGGCGACTCCGTGTCCCAGAGCGCGGCTACGCGCGTCGCGGCGCTGATGATCGTCACCTTTGCGCGAAGGCGGTACATACTCAGGCGGTCGATGAGCGCCTGGCCGCGCTCGGCGGCGCAATCGAGAAGGCAGGCTTCGCCGGCGCCGATCAGAAACAGGTCGAACAACAATCGGCCCTGGGGGGTGAGCAGGGCGCCGAAGCGTATCTCGCCGTCGGCGAGGCTTTCCACGTCTTGCGTCAACAGCCCTTGCAGGAAGCCGCGCCAGTCCGCGCCCGACACCTCGAGGACGGTGCGGTCAGAAAGCTCGGCGTAGGATTGGGGCATGGCCGTCAATGTGGCCGCGCGCGGCCTTTGGCGCCAGAGCTTCGCGGCCTATACAAGCAGTTCAAGATGCAGCGCCGGCCATTCTCAATTCTGTTCATCGCCCCCAGCCGCATCGGCGATGCCGTGCTGGCCTCCGGGCTGGTCAAGGTTCTGGTGGACAAGATTCCCGGCGCCCAGTTCACCTTCGTGGGCAGTGAACTGACCGCGCCGCTGTTCGCCCAGACGCCCGGCTTCGAGCGCATGATCGTCATGGAGAAGCGGCCACTTTCGCAACACTGGGTGTCTCTGTGGAACGAAGTTCATGGGCAAAAATGGGGCCTGGTGGTTGACCTGCGCGGCTCGGGCCTCTCGGGCCTTCTTCGACGCTCCAAGCGGGCGGTGCATCGCGGCGCGCGTGCGGGCGAGCATAAGGTGGTCGAGGCGGCCCGGGTTCTGAAACTCGAAGACGATCCCCCCTCGCCATTCCTGTACACCGATACCGACACCGAGGATCGCGCCGCCAAACTGACCGCGGGGGAGGGCCCGATCCTGGCTATCGCCCCGGCGGCCAACTGGATGGGCAAGGCGTGGCCCGCCGAGCGCTTCGCCAATGTGGCGCGCCGATTGCTCGGCCCCGGCGGGGCGCTGGAGGGTGGTCGGCTGATGCTGCTCGGCGCTTGGCGGGATCGAGATATCGCCGGCTCGGTCAAGGCCGCGGTTCCCAGCAAGCGACAGATCGATCTGGTGGGCGTCGAGGAGTTGCTGGTCTGCTACGCGGCCTTGAAACGCGCGCGCCTTTTCATCGGCAACGATTCCGGCGTGATGCATCTGGCCGCCGCCGCAAACGTTCCGACGCTGGGTCTGTTCGGGCCATCGGACGACGAGCTCTACGGCCCTTGGGGGCCGGCGGCGCGGGCCGTGCGCGGCCCACGCCCCTTCGAGGCGTTCCTGGCCATCGATCCCACTCTGAGCCATGCTGTCTGCCACATGACCGACCTGCCGACCGGCGAAGTCCTGGCGGCGGCGGAGGCGCTCATCGCCAAAACCGCGCCGGAGGCCGTCCATGCCTGAAACCTACGATCTGATCGTCCGTGGGGGCGAGGTGGTCAATCACGCCGGCCGGGGCGCGGCCGATGTCGGCGTCACGGCCGGCAAGGTCGTCTTCGTCGGCGATCTGGCGCGGGCCTCGGCCGGAGAGGTCATCGACGCGCGGGGCCTGACGGTCCTTCCGGGCATCATCGACAGCCAGGTTCACTTCCGCGAGCCCGGCCTCGAATGGAAGGAAGACCTGGAGAGCGGTTCGCGCTGCGCGGTCCTAGGCGGCGTGACGGCGGTGTTCGAAATGCCCAACACCGAGCCGACCACTACCGACGCCGACGCCCTGGCCGACAAGCTGGCCCGCGCCAAGGGGCGAATGCACTGCGACCACGCCTTCTACGTCGGCGGCACGCATGAGAACGCGGCCTATCTGGGTGAACTCGAGCGCCTGCCAGGCTGTTGCGGGGTCAAGGTGTTCATGGGCGCCTCCACCGGGACGCTGCTGGTGCCCGATGACGCCGGCGTCGCCGACATTCTGCGCCATATCAACCGCCGCGCGGCCTTCCATTCGGAGGACGAATACCGCTTGGCCGAGCGCCGGCCCCTGGCGCGCACGGGCGATTGGACAAGTCATCCAGAGGTCCGCGACGCCGAATCGGCGATCCGCTCGACTCGTCGTCTGGTTGGACTGGCTCGATCGCTCGGCAAGCGGATCCACGTGCTTCACGTCACCACCGCCGACGAGATTTCCTACCTCGCCGAACATAAGGACGTCGCCAGTGTCGAGGCGACGCCGCAGCACCTGACCCTCGCCGGACCCGAAGCCTATGAGCGGCTGCACGGCTTCGCACAGATGAATCCGCCGATCCGCGAGCGCGCCCACCAGGACGCCCTGTGGCGAGGAATCGAGATGGGCGTCACCGATGTTCTAGGTTCGGATCACTCGCCTCACACCCGCGAGGAGAAGGCCCGGCCCTACCCGGCCTCACCATCCGGCATGCCCGGCGTCCAGACCTTGCTTCCGATCATGCTCACCCACGTCGCGGCCGGGCGCCTGACCCTGGAGCGCCTCGTCGACCTCACCAGTCATGGCCCGCAGCGTATCTTCGGCCTG
>DATCEL010000196.1:0-5607 GCA_036510115.1 Caulobacteraceae bacterium | reverse complement strand
AGCCGGAGGGACCGCCGGCGCGCGCCTCCGCCCCCCTCCCGGCCTTCGGCCGTACTCCCCCCGCTTCGCAGGGGGAGATCACGCGGGCAACCCCTATTTCCTCTGCGTCTCTGTGTCTCCGCGGTTCGACTTTCGCTTTACCCCTCCGCCCACCGGCTGGCGCCGATGAGGCCCATGCCGTCGGCGATGTCGCCGGCGATGGCCGCGGCGAGCGCCTCGGCGTCGGCCGCCTCGATCGCCGCCAGGGCCACGTGATGCTGGTCGACGAGGTTGGCGGTGCCGTAGCGGCCATAGACCACGCGCATGAACGGGCCGAACTGCAGCCACAGGGTCTCGATCAGGCGGTTGAGCGTGGTCTGGCCGTTGGCGCGGTAGATGTTGAAGTGGAAGGCGAAATTGCACTCCATATAGCCGATGACGTCGCCCGCCTCGATGGCCCGGTCCATGGCCACGTCAATCTCGACCAGGCGCTTGAGCTGCGCGGCGCCGATGTGCGGCAGGGCGAGCGCCGCGGCCTTGGGCTCGAGCAGCAGGCGGCAGGTGAGCAGATCGCTGAACCGCGCCTCGCTCATCGGCGGGGCCTCGATCCGGCGCTTGGAGCGGATGATCACGGCGCCCTCGGCGGCCAGGCGCGAAAGCGCGTCGCGCACCGGCATCTGGCTGACGCCCAACTCCAGGGCCAGACCGCGGGTGGAGAGCGCCGCGCCGGGGGCGATCTTGCCGGTGATGAAGCGCGCGCGCAGCTCTTCATAGACGCTTGCGTGCAGCAGCGGTTCGGGAAGCTCGGGGGCATGGGCGAGGGTTGTCGTCATGGTGCTATCGCAGATCGGACCCTAACCGGCCTTTGATCGCGCGCCAACCATTGACGTGATGCCGTCTCTCGCATGATCTAGGGCGTTGGTCTGTGATCCCAGGAGGGGCGGCCTTGAGCGAACTCGAACGCTGGATCGGCGAGCGTGGGATCACCGAGGTCGAATGCCTGGTGCCGGACATGAACGGCGTCCTGCGCGGCAAGGTGTTGCCGGCCGCCAAGCTGATCGAGGCCGAGCGTGACCGCTCCCTGCGCCTGCCCTCGTCGGTGTTCGCGGTCACCGTGACCGGCGAATACGCCGGCGACGAGGCCGATCCGGAGACCTATTCCGATCCGGACATGGTGCTGATTCCGGACGCCTCGACCTTGCGGGTCGCGCCGGGGCTGAAGACCCCCACCGCCTATGTCTTCGCCGACGCCCTGCACCGGGACGGCAGTCCGTGGGCGTCGTCGCCCCGCCACGTGCTGCGCGCGGTGAGCGATCTCTATCGCCAGCGGGGTTGGACGCCGGTCGTCGCCCCGGAGCTCGAATTCTATCTGACCGCGGTCAATCCGGATCCGGACATTCCCCTGACCCCGGCGGTCGGCCGCTCCGGCCGGGCGGAGACCTCGCCGCAGCCCTATGGCCTGGAATCGATCAACGAATATGAGGACCTGATCGACGCCATCTACGAGCATTCGGACATCGCCGGTCTTTCCGTCGACACCATGATCCACGAGAGCGGCACCGCCCAGCTCGAGATCAATTTTCTGCACGGCGATCCGGTGATCCTCAGCGACCAGGTGATGGTGTTCAAGCGCATCGTCCGTCAGGTCGCCCTCGCTCACGGCATGTACGCGACCTTCATGGCCAAGCCGATGGAGACCCAGCCCGGCAGCGCCATGCATTTGCACATCTCGGTGGAAGGCGACGGCGGCAATCTGTTCGCCGACCAGGGCGGGGCGGATAGCGCCCTGTTTCGGCACTTCGTCGGCGGCCTGCAGCGCTGGCTGCCGGAGATCGCCCCGCTGTTCGCCCCCAACGTCAATTCCTTCCGCCGCATGCGGCCCAGCCACAGCGCCCCGATCAATGTCCAGTGGGGGCAGGACAACCGCTCCTGCGGCCTGCGCGTGCCGATCGCCGACGCGGCCAACCGGCGGATCGAGAACCGTCTGCCGGGCGCCGACGCCAATCCCTATCTGGCGATGAGCGCGGCGCTGGTCTCCGGCTGGCTGGGCGCGACCGAGGCCGTCGAGCCCATGCCGCAAGTGCGCGGCAACGCCTATGAGCACGCCCGCACCCTGCCGCGCACCCTCGACGAGGCCCTGGAGCGCTTCCGCGCCTGTGAGCCCGTGCGCGCCCTGCTCGGCGACGCCTTCTACGCCGCCTTCGCGGCGATCAAGGACGCCGAACTCGAGGCCTTCCAGGGCGTGATCAGCTCCTGGGAGCGCGACCACCTGCTACTGAAAGTGTGAGGGTGGCTGCGCCCCGACGATTAGATCCTCCCCCGTTCACGGGGGAGGGGGACCCCGAAGGGGTGGAGGGGGCGATAACCTTGCGCCAGCGCTCTCATCCCCGCCCCCCTCCCGCCCTTCGGGCGTACTCCCCCCGCTTCGCAGGGGGAGATCGACCTCCGCCATGACCTTCAACGGCGGCCTCGGCTTCGAAGATTCCTATTACCTCGCCACGGCGAACGCGGCGGAGGCGCATCCGCCCCTGGAAGGCGACATCCAGGCCGACGTGGTCATCGTCGGCGGCGGCTGCACGGGCCTCGGGGCCGCCCTCCACGCGGCCGAGCGGGGCTTGATCGTGGTCCTCCTCGAAGGCGGCAGGATCGGCTGGGGCGCCTCGGGCCGTAACGGCGGCCAGATCATCCCGGGTCTCCGCCAGGGCCCGGCCCAGCTCGTCGCCCGGCTCGGCCGCGAGGCGGCCCGGCAAGTCCTCGACCTGGCCTTCGAAGCGCGCGACCTGGTCGTCGAATTGGTCGCCGAATACGCCATCGACTGTGATCTCAGATTGACCGGCCATGTCGCCGCGGCGGTCAAGCCGGCGCATTTCACCGACATGCGCGAAGATGTGGGCGCCTTGCGGTCAATGGGCGATCAGACGGCGCTCGAACTGCTCGGCGGCGACGACATGCGGCGCTATGTCAGCGCGCCCTATGCCGGCGGACTGCTCGATCCGCGGGGCGGCCATTTCCATCCGCTAAGATACGCCCTCGGGCTCGCCCGCGCGGCGAAAGGCGCCGGCGCCCAGCTCTTCGAAGGCTCCCTGGCGACGGCCGTCCGCGCCACGCCGGGCGGGGTCGAGGCGACGACGCCAGCCGGCCGGGTCCGCGCCCGGTTCGCCGTCCTCGCCGGCGACGCGCTGATGGCCGGCCTCGCGCCGCGGGCCGAGGCCAGGATCATGCCGATCGCCAGCTACATAGCGGTGACTGAGCCGCTGGCCTTCGCCGCCGAACTGATCCCCTCCAACGCCGCGATCTCGGACAGCCGGTTCGTGGTCAACTACTATCGCCTGACCGCCGATGGCCGGCTGCTGTTCGGCGGCGGCGAGCGCTACAGTCGAAGACCGCCGGCCGACATCGCCGCCTTCGTGCGCCCGCACATCGAGCGGACGTTCCCGCGCCTCGAGGGCGTGCGCATTGACCACGCCTGGGGCGGCCTCGTCTCCGTCACCCGCAGCCGCCTGCCACATCTGGCGCGCGAAGATAACATCCTGATCGCCCACGGCTATTCCGGCATGGGCGCGGTGCTCTCGACGCTTGCCGGCAAACTCATCGCCGAGGCGATCGGCGGCGAAGGCGAGCGCTTCGCCCGGCTCGCCGCCCTTGCGCCGCCGGCCTTTCCGGGTGGGGCCGCCCTGCGCGCACCGCTGCATGTGGGCGGTATGCTTTGGTACGCCCTGCGCGACCGTCTTTGACGCCTTGAGGAGGCCTTCCATGTCCGACGATGACAACGACAAACGCCTGGGCATGGATCGGCAGATCGACCGGCGCGACTTCCTGAACGGCGTGGCCGTGACGGTGGGCGCTCTGGGTCTGACCGGGGCCGGAGCCGTCCTCGCCCAGGCCGCGCCCGGGACGCAGGATACGCCGGGCTACTACCCGCCCATTCTCAACGGCATGCGCGGCTCGCACCCCGGCAGCTTCGAGAACGCTCACAAGCTCCGCGATGGCGATTTCTGGACCGGCGGGAACGCGCCCAAGGACACCGGCGAGACCTATGATCTGGTGGTTGTCGGGGGCGGGATCAGCGGTCTCAGCGCGGCCCATTTCTATCGCGCCGCGCGTCCGGGCGCGCGCATCCTCGTCATCGACAACCACGACGATTTCGGCGGCCACGCCAAGCGCAATGAGTTTCATCTGGACGGCAAGCTGCATCTCCTGAACGGCGGCACGCTGGAGATCGACAGCCCGTTCCCCTACAGCCCGGCCGCCGATGGCCTGATGAAGGATCTCGGCATCGATCCGCCGGCGCTGGAAAAGGCCTGCGACCGCGACGAAATCTACGGCAAGCTCGGTCTCCAGCACGGGGTGTTCTTCGACAAGGAAACCTTTGGCCAGGATGCCACGGTCGCCGGCATGCCGTCGCGCTACTTCGGCGCGGGCGGCTCCTGGCCGAAATTCCTTGAGAAATCCCCGCTCTCACCCAGGGTGCGCGCCGACATCCTGCGCGTCGAGACCGGCGAGATCGACTATATGCCCGGCCTCACCGACGCGGCGAAGAAGGACGCCCTCTCGCGGATCAGCTACGCCGATTATCTGACCAGGATGGTCAAGGTCGACCCAGCCACGGTCGCCTTCTACCAGAGCATCACCGACGGCGAATGGGGATGCGGCATCGACGCGGTCTCGGCGCTCGACTGCTGGGGCTTTCACATGTCCGGCTTCAAAGGCCTCAACCTCAAGCTCGGGCCGGCCCCCCGGATGAGCTACACGCCGGCCGGCTATGTGACCGGCGGCTCCTACACCTTCCATTTTCCGGACGGCAACGCCACCATCGCCCGGCTGCTGGTGCGAAAGTTGGTCGCGGGCGCGCTCACCGGCCATGACTGCCGCGACGTGGTTACCGCGCGGGCCGACTACGCCGCCCTCGACCGGCCGAACAATCCGGTGCGCATCCGCCTTTCCAGCATTTGCGTTCGGGCGCGCAACCTCGGCGGCCCGGCCGATCCGGGCGGGGTGGAGATCGCCTACGCCCGCGGCGACAGCGTCTGGCGGGTGCATGCCAAGACCTGCGTCCTCGCCTGCTGGAACATGATCATCCCCTATCTCTGCCCCGAGATGGGCGAGACGCAGAAGGCGGCTCTGCACAAGCTGGTCAAGACGCCCCTCGTCTACACCTCGGTAGCGATCCGTAACTGGCGGGCATTCGAGAAGCTTGGGTTGGCCAGCATCTATGCGCCGGGCGGCTACCACACCAGTATCAACCTCAACTGGCCGGTGGACATCGGCGACTACCAATCCGAGCGCTCGCCGGAGCGGCCAATTCTCGTCCACATGGTCCGCACGCCCTGCCAGCCGGGCCTGCCGGAATTCGATCAGAACCGGGCCGGCCGGGCCGAGCTTCTGGTCACGCCATTCGAGACTTTCGAGCGCAAGATCCGCGACCAGCTCGGTCGCGCGTTGGGTCCTGGCGGCTTCGATCCGGCCACAGACATCACCGCGATCACGGTCAACCGCTGGCCGCACGGCTATGCGCCCGAATGGAACGCCTTGTGGGAGGAGCCCTTGCCGGAGGCGGAACTGCCCAACGTTATCGGTCGCCAGCGCTTCGGGGCCATCGCCATCGCCAATTCCGACGCCGGCGCGGCG
>DATCEL010000195.1:0-5876 GCA_036510115.1 Caulobacteraceae bacterium | reverse complement strand
CACGCTCGACGACTACCTGAAGTTCGCCCGCATGCTGCTGGGCGAAGGCGAGGTGGACGGCGTGCGGCTCCTGAAGCCCGAGACGGTCGAGCTGATGCGCACGAACCGGCTCACCGACGCGCAGCGCGAGATACCGTTCATGGGCATCCCGTTCTGGGCCGGCCAGGGCTTCGGCCTCGGCCTATCGATGGTCATGGACCCGGAGAAGCAGGCCTGGATGGGGGCCGGCAACAAGGGCGCGTTCGGCTGGCCGGGCGCCTTCGGCACCTGGTGGCAGGCCGATCCGGCCGAGGACATGATCCTGATCTATCTGATTCAGAATTCCATGCCCCTTGGACCCGAAGCGGTGACCCAGATCGCCACGTCCGAACGCATGGGCGCGCGCCTGGCCCTGCCGATCTTCCAGAAACAGGTCTACGCCGCCCTCGGGTGACGGGCACGCCTATCTGAAGGCGTAGGCGAGTGTGGCGCCGAGGAAGGTGCCGAAGTTCTGGAACGCCGAGGCCGGGCCTACGCGCGCCACCTCACCATCGGGGCCAATGCCGCCGATTCCGCACAGGTAACCGGCTTCGCCGGTCAGTCCCTTGGGCGCGAAGCGATAGGCGACGGCGGTCTTGGCTTCGATCGGCCGCTCGATGGTGCTGCCGTCGACCTGAGCCCGATCGAGCGCCGCGCGAAGATCAGGCGATGAAAACACCAGCCTGATCGGCGGCGTTGGCGCGCCCAGGTCGGCGCACTGGCCCGCTCCCGCAACCAGCCCCGCCGTCGTCGCCAGAACCGCCAGGATCGAAAGACGCATGATCGCGCTCCAAGAACTCGAGGCCGCAGCGTCGACCCTTCGTTCGCTTGGCGCAAGCGGCGCCGCGCCTCAGCTATCCAGAAAACTCCGCAGTTTACGGCTGCGGCTGGGATGTTTGAGTTTGCGCAGCGCCTTGGCTTCGATCTGGCGGATGCGCTCACGGGTGACGGAGAACTGCTGGCCAACTTCCTCAAGGGTGTGGTCGGTGTTCATGCCGATACCGAAGCGCATGCGCAGAACCCGCTCCTCGCGAGGGGTCAGCGAGGCGAGGACGCGGGTGGTGGTTTCGCGCAGGTTCGACTGGATCGCCGCGTCGATCGGCAGGACGACGTTTGGGTCCTGGATGAAGTCGCCCAGGTGGCTGTCTTCCTCGTCCCCGATCGGGGTCTCGAGGCTGATCGGCTCCTTGGCGATCTTCAGCACTTTGCGCACCTTTTCGAGCGGCATGGCCAGTTTCTCGGCCAGTTCCTCGGGCGTCGGCTCGCGACCGATCTCGTGCAGCATCTGGCGGCTGGTGCGGACGATCTTGTTGATCGTCTCGATCATGTGCACGGGAATACGGATGGTCCGCGCCTGATCGGCGATCGAGCGGGTGATCGCCTGACGGATCCACCACGTGGCGTAGGTGGAGAACTTGTAGCCACGGCGATATTCGAACTTGTCCACGGCCTTCATCAGGCCAATGTTGCCTTCCTGGATCAGGTCCAGGAACTGCAGGCCGCGATTGGTGTATTTCTTGGCGATGGAGATGACGAGGCGCAGATTGGCTTCGACCATCTCCTTCTTGGCCTGACGCGCCTCGCGCTCGCCCTTTTGCACCGTGTGGACGATGCGGCGGTAATCGTCGATCGGAACGCCGGAATCGGTCGCCAGCACCGCGATTTCCTGACGGATGGAGGCGATCTGGCGATGATCGTTCTCGGTGAACTTGGACCAGCGGACGCCAAGCACCATGACTTTTTCGCGCCAGGCCGGATCCAGCTCGGAACCGTAATAGGCCTTCAGAAACTCGGGCCTCGAGATGCCGTAGCTGTCGGCGGCGCGCATCAGGCGGCCTTCCAAGCCCATGAGACGCTTGTTGATCGCGTAGAGCTGCTCGACCAGAGCCTCAATACGGTTGTTGTTGAGCTTCAGCGTCTTCAGGTGATGGACGATGGTGGTGGTCGCGGCCTCATAGGCCTTGCGGTCATCTTCGGTCAGGTCGCCGCCCTTGAGGCGGTGTTCGACCAGTCTCTCCTGTAGCCGGCGGAAGGCCTCGAACTCGGCGGCGATGGCGTCGAGCGTGGTCATCACGCCTTCGCGCAATTCGCCTTCCATGGCGCTGATCGTCGGACCGGCGCCGTCGTCGAAGTCGTCGTCATCGCCCTCGGCGCCGGGAATTTTCTCGCCGTCCTCGCCGATCGACTCGCTCGAAGTTACGGCCGCGTCGTCGAGGGCCTCGCCGGCGACGGCCGCGTCGGAGAGCGCCTGGGCGACCTGACCGCCGTAGGTCTGTTCCAGATCGATGACCTCGCGCAGGAGAATCCGGCCCTGGGCCAGTTCCTCGCGCCAAACCATGATCGCCTCGAAGGTCAGGGCGCTTTCGCAGAGGCCCCGGATCATGGTGTCGCGGCCGGCCTCGATGCGCTTGGCGATGGCGATCTCGCCTTCGCGGGAGAGCAACTCAACCGAGCCCATCTCGCGCAGATACATGCGCACCGGATCGTCGGTGCGGTCGAAGGCGCTCTGCTTTTCGGCGGTTTCGGCGACCGCCGTCTCTTCGCGCACAACGACTTCGCCGCCCTCTGCGCTTTCCTCCTCGGCTTCGACGACGTTGACGCCCATTTCGGAAAGCATGGCCAAGGTGTCTTCGATGGCTTCGGAGGTCACCTCTTCGGACGGCAGAACCTTGTTCAGCTCGTCCATGGTCACATAGCCGCGCGTCTTGGCCTGGCGGATGAATTTCTTCACACCGGCATCTGTCAGGTCGAGCAACGGGCCATCGGGGACGGCCGGGACTTCGGCAGGCTCGACAGTAGTGGTGGTGGTCATTCGTCTCTCCGATAGCGCCGCCCGGCTAAGGCGCCGCCTCAAAAAATTTCGCCGGACACGGACCCGAAACGGGCTCGCCCCTCTCTAAGATAGGTCCTCGGTCCAAAGTGTTCCCGTCTCGACCGCTCGTCTCAGTCGGTCGCGCTCCATCTTGAACGAGCGGTGCGCCGACGAGTCTTTGCCGCCGACCAAGTCTGCCCTGGCGGCGGTCAACGCTTCGTCCAACGCGGCCAGTCGGCTCAGAGCCTCGAAAGCGCGCGACCACTGGGACCTGGCGACGGCGAGGGTGACATCCGGTTTCATGAAGGGCGCGCCCGCAAGCGCGGCGGCCCGGTCGATGTCAATCAGCAGCGCGCTAAATCCGCAGTCCGCCAGATGGCGTTGCAACCCCTCGCTGTCAAGGCGCTCGGCGGTCAGGCGCAGACGGATGATCTGGCCAGCCAGATCAGAAAGCGCCGGATCGCCGAAACCGCGGGCCTCGAATCCTTCGAGATGATCGTCGAGCACCGACGGGTCGTGGATGGCCCAGCGGGCCAGGGCGGCGGCGGCGGGGTTGACCGCGCCGGCGAGGCGTCGGGCGCCGGCCCGGCCTTCGGCCGTCAAAGGCAAGATGAAGGTTTCGCGGCCCTTGCCCCGCCACGGCCCGCGCGCCGGCCGCGCCTGGGTCGGAGCGGCGAATAGAGTGTCGTAGCGGGCGCCGAGGGCCTTGCCGTATTCGGCGGCGAGATCGCCATCAGGGATAGCGCGGGCGGCTTCACGCAGGCGCTTCTTCAGACCGGCGCGCTGCTCGGGCGTATCGAGCGGGCCGCTGTCGCGCTCGCGCCGGAACAGCGCCTCGACGAACGGCGTCGTCGCCGAAAGTTGGGCGCGAAGCGCGCCCTCGCCCTGATCGCGGAGGATGTCATCGGGATCTTTGCCGCCGGTGACGATGGCGAAGCGGAAGCTGCGGCCCGCCTTGAGCAGCGGCAAGGCGCGATCGATGGCCCGCGAGGACGCCTGCATGCCGGCGCGGTCGCCGTCGAAGCACAGAGTCGGCTCTGGGTGGAGGCGCCAGAGCATTTCCATCTGCGTCTCGGTGAGCGAGGTTCCCATGGCGGCGACGGCGGCGACGCCCGCCCGCTGGCAGGCGATGACATCCATATAGCCCTCGACGACCACCAGGGCCGCCTCCGCCCCGCCGGTGTGCAGCAATCGGCGCGCGTCGGACAGGCCGAACAGCGTGCGGCCTTTGTCGAACAGAGGGCTGTCGGGCCCGTTGAGGTATTTGGCGGTCGCGGCCGGATCCATCGCCCGGCCACCGAAGGAAACGATGCGCCCGCGCCCATCGGCGATCGGAAAGATGATGCGATCGCGGAACCGGTCATAAGGCGACCCGCCGCCGTCGGGCGCGATCAACAGACCGGCGGCGACCAGATCGTCGGCCATCGCCCCCTTGGCGATGAGATAGTCCTTGAGCGCGGTGCGACCGGGCGGGGCGAAGCCGATGCGAAATCTCGCCCATTCGCTCTCGGGCAGGCCGCGGGCGATGAGATAGTCGCGTGTCGCGCGGCCGGGCGGCCGGCGAAGTTCAGCCTCGAACCGGCCCGCGGCCAACTCGAGCCAGTCGGCGAGGCCCTGGCGAACGCGATCCTGCGCCTCGGCGCGCGGGTCATGAGTGGGCAGCGGCACCCCGGCGTCGGCGGCCAGCCGCTCGACGGCTTCCGTGAAGGAAAGCCGTTCGGTTTCCTGCAGGAAGGAAATCAGATCGCCGTGCTTGCCGGAAGAGAAGTCGTGAAAGAAGCCCTTGTCGTCATTGACGAAGAACGACGGCGTCTTTTCCTTGGAGAACGGCGAGAGGCCAACATATTCGCGCCCCTGTCGGCGGAGCTTCACGGTCTTGCCGATGACGTCGGAGAGCCGCAGGCGGCTCTTCACTTCGTCCAGAAATCGTTCGTCGTAGCGCACCGGGCGATGTTAGCGCCTCGCAGGCGGCGAGTCGCAAGCGAGAGCGCTTCGCCGCCTGCGAGACTCCTGTGTATGTTGCCCTGCCAATGGAGAGGGACCGGCATGGGGCAGCTTGAATCCCTGGACAGCGACGAGGGCCTGGCGCGGCGGCGGCATCGGCACTGGTACGACCGCCTGATGATGCTCTCGGACGGCGTCTTCGCCATCGCCATCACCATCCTGGCCGCCGAAATCAGCCCGCCCACCATCCCCGGTGGCGATCTGGCCACGATTTGGGCGGCTCTGACGCCCCAGCTGGACGCCTATGCCCTCAGTTTCGTGGTCATCAGCGTCTTCTGGCTCGCGCATCGGCGATTCATGGCCATGATCCTGACCGTGGATGCGCCGGTGACGGTGCTGACTTTGGGCATGCTGGGTCTTGTCGCGCTGCTGCCCGCCGCCACCCGCCTGACCCATCTGCAGAACGGGTCGCCCGCTTCCATGCTCATCTACGGCGCCCTGGTGGTCTCGATCGGGCTCTCCTGCGCGGCGATGTGGGGCTACGCGAGCCTGATCGCCAATCTTGTCTCCGACGAGGTGGCGACGGTTCAGCGCTGGTACTTTTTCCTGCTGATGCTGTTCACGGCGCCTCTCTTCCTGGTGTTGACGGCGCTGCTCAGAAACCCCTCGCCCGGCGTCATTCCGCTCGCCCTCCTGGCTTTGTTCGTTGTCGGCTGGCGGATGCGTACTTGGATAAACCGGCGTCTGGAGGCCGACGCGCCCGAGGCCGACGCGCCCGAACCCTAAGCCCGGTCGATCCGGGCGGCGTAGCATCCGCGCGCCGGATTGTGTGCGTGCAGATACGCGACGGCGGGATTGGCCAACAGGCGCAGCGCACTGGCCTCGACCTCACCGCCAGCGACGACGTCAGCGTCGACCATCAGCCCGCTGTCGTCGAACGCGCGCAGCGCAATCAGGCGACGGCTTGCCAGGATAGCGGGCATCCTGCCGACCAATCGGGCGGTCTCATCGGCCCGCTCGTTGACGAAAATGGCGTGGCGACTGCGATAAGGCGTCCGCGCGGGCTGATGCTCATAGTTCACGAGCAGCAGGGTTTCACCAG
>DATCEL010000194.1:0-8850 GCA_036510115.1 Caulobacteraceae bacterium | reverse complement strand
GGTGGTCACGAACAGGGCGTCGACCGCGCCGCGGCGCGCCGCCAGGCGACGACGGTTCTTTTCGGTGTCGATCGGGTCGATGTTGATATCGGCGATGATGACGCCCGGGGCCAGCGCCCGCGCCGCCTCGAGGGCGCGATTGCCGATACGGTCGGCGAAGTGGAGCAGAATAAGCTCCGGCTTAAGTTCATCCACAACCTGCAGGAAGCGGCGCTCGGCATCCGGACGCCACGGGGCGGCCGCGCGCGACACGGCCCGGTCAGAGAATTCGACAACCAGGTGGTCAGCGCGATTTGCCGCCAGACTGAACTTGCGGCAGATATCGAACAGAGAGAGGTTGGCGGTGTGGCGCTCGGATCCCGTCATCCAGTTGAAGTTGGCGACGTTGAGGATGCGCATGGACTTGAGTCTCAACCGTTGCCGGTGGGCGACGCCCGGAGACGCCCTATACGTTGCCTATCACGACGAGGAGTGGGGCGTTCCGGAATTTGACAGCCGCGCGCTCTGGGAAAAGCTCGTGCTCGACGGCTTCCAGGCGGGCCTCGCCTGGATCACGATCCTTCGCAAGCGAGCGGCCTTCCGCGAGGCGTTCGCGGGGTTCGACCCGGAAATCGTCGGCCGTTTCGATGACGCGGATCGGGCGCGGTTGATGGCTGACGCGGCCATCGTGCGTTCCGGCGCGAAGATCGACGCGGCCATCGCCGGGGCGCGTATCTGGCTGGACATGCGCGAGCGTGGGGAGGATTTTGCCGCCTTCCTGTGGAACTTCGTGGACGGCAAACCCGTGCAGAACCATTGGCGCGACATCGGCGAGGTTCCGGCCCAAACGCCCTTGGCGGCCGATGTCTCACGCGCCCTGAAGGCCAAGGGTTTCAAATTTTGCGGCCCGGTCATCACCTACGCCTTCATGCAGGCGGTGGGCATGGTCAACGATCACACGACCGGCTGTTACCGGCGTGCCGAAGTGGCGGCCCTCCATTGAGCCGCCCAAGGGTCCATATGAGGCTAGAGCGCGCCTGCCCGACGCCCGTCTGCGGCATCGACGAGGCGGGCCGCGGACCGTGGGCGGGGCCGGTATGCGCCGCGGCTGTTGTCCTGCCGCCCAGGGCGCGAATTGAAGGCCTGGACGATTCCAAGCGCCTCACGCCGAAGCAACGGGAAGCCGCGGAAACGGCCATCAAGGCCCATGCCACGGCCTGGGCGGTGGCCTTTGCTTCGGTGGAGGAAATCGCCGCGCTGAACATCCTCGGCGCGACCGGTCTGGCCATGTGGCGGGCTGTGGAAAATCTCGGCCAATCGCCGGCTTTCGCCCTTGTCGATGGCGACTACGCCTTCCACCTGCCGTGTCCGATTGAAACCGTTGTCGGTGGAGATAGAATCTCCGCCTCGATCGCCGCCGCCTCGATTCTGGCCAAGACCGCCCGCGATCGCTTGATGGTCGCCTACGAGGACGCCTATCCCGGCTATGGTTTCGCGGCCCACAAGGGCTACGGCGTGCCCGCCCACGCGCGCGCCCTGCGCAGCCTCGGCCCCTGCGCCATCCATAGACTCTCCTGGCGCTCGGTCCGCGCGACGATCGTCGACCTTCGCGACGAAACTCCATGGGTGAGTGTCGAAGACCCTCTTCGTCTCACAACCTAGACCGTCATCGGGTCGGTGCGGGCCTGCCGGATGGCCCTCTCCAGCGCGGCGGCGAAGTCCCTCCGCTCCGAGCGGCTGAGCGCGCTGGCGACCGCCACCCCACGGTCGGAAAGGCGAAGCTGCAGATCCATCCTGTCCTCGTCGTCACCGACCACGGTCACGCGGGTGAAGGCGGTCGGTGACAGCCACACCGTCTCGGCGCCGGCGGGCGTCTCGCGTAGGACCCGGACTTCGGAGGCTGTCACCTGGACGCGCTCTCGAATTTTAGCGGCGCGGCGGCTGGCGGCGAAGGCCACGGCGAGCGCGAAAACATCGAGCGCCAGGAAGATTGGAACCGGCCCCGCGCGCAGGACCAGAAAGACCACGGCGGTGACCGCGTTGATGGCGGTCAAGACGGAGACGAGGACGATGAAGCCGCGCCGCGATAGCGAGCGATGCGGCGTGATGACCGCGTCCATGTAGAACGGTCCATGCATCCTGACCGCCATTTAGGACGGTGGCCGACGCTTGGCGAGGCCGGCGAACACGGCGATTGTCGGCAGATGGCGCGGGTTTCCAAACAGGCCAGTCGTATCGCGGCGATCTTCGACCGGTTCGCGGCCGCGACAGCCGATCCGCGCACCGAACTTGTCTACGCCTCGCCCTACACTTTGCTGGTGTCGGTGGTGCTGTCGGCCCAGGCCACCGATGTGTCGGTCAATCGCGCGACAGCGCTTCTGTTCGCGGTCGCCGATTCGCCCACGGCGATGCTGGCGCTCGGGGAGGCGAGGCTCACGCCATTCATCGCCAGCATCGGCCTCTTTCGCACCAAGGCGCGCAATGTGATCGCCCTGTCGCGCATCCTCATCGAACAATTTGGCGGCGAGGTCCCACTAGATCGGACGGCGCTGCAAAGTCTGCCGGGCGTCGGCCGCAAGACGGCGAGCGTGGTCCTCAACGAACTCGGCGCCGAAACGGCCATCGCCGTGGACACTCATGTCTTCCGGGTCGCCCATCGCCTCGGCCTCTCCACGGGCAAGACGCCCGAACAGGCGGAGGCCGATCTGATGCGCGTCACGCCTACGGCGCGCCGCAGCCGCGCCCACCACTGGCTTATCCTTCACGGCCGCTATGTCTGTCTGGCGCGAAAGCCGAAATGCGCATCGTGCCTGGTGAACGATCTCTGCCCTTCGAGATCCCTGTTCCTGGGCGTGTAGGCTCGCCACGGCCGGCGTCCTGGTGTACCGCGCGAAGTCTTTCGCTCCGGAGTCCTCATGGCCGCCCTGTACGACGTCGCCGCCATCGGCAACGCCATTGTCGATGTCCTGGCCAGCGCCGACGACGCGTTCCTGAAGGCCGAGCAGCTCGACAAGGGTTCGATGAGGCTCATCGATGAGGCGCGCGCCAACGATCTCTACAGCCGGATGGCGTCCGGCGTTGAAGCTTCCGGCGGCTCGGCGGCCAACACCATCGCCGGCGTCGCCAGCCTCGGCGGCCGCGCCCGCTTTGTCGGCAAGGTCGCGACGGACGCTCTGGGCGAAGTGTTCACCCACGACATCCGCGCCATCGGCGCGCATTTTGATACCCAGCCGCTAACGGCCGGCCCCGCCACCGGCCGGTGTTTGATCAATGTGACGCCCGATGGCGAGCGAACCATGTGCACCTTCCTGGGGGCCGCGGTCCGGCTGACCCCGTCCGACGTAACCCCGGCCATCGCCGACGCCGAGATCCTCTATCTCGAAGGCTATCTCTTCGACCCGGAAGAGGCGCGGGCGGCCTTCGCCAAAGCGGCGGCGACCGCCAGGGCCGCGTCCCGGACCATCGCGCTCAGCCTTTCCGACGCCTTTGTCGTCGAGCGCCACCGCGCGGCCCTTCTGGCCTTCATCGACGCGGAGGTCGATCTGCTGTTCGCCAACGAAGCCGAGGTTTGCGCCCTCTTCCAAACCGACTTCGAGGCCGCTGTCGCGGCCGCGCGCGGGCGGGTCAAGATCGCGGCGGTGACCCGGGGTCCGCGGGGCTCGGTCGTCGTCGCCAACGGCGCCAACATCAAAGTCGCCGCCGAACCGGTCGTCCGCGTCGTCGACACGACCGGCGCCGGGGATCAATATGCCGCGGGCTTCATGATCGGATTGGCTAGCGGCCGACCGCTCCAGGATTGCGGCCGCCTGGGCTCGATCGCGGCGGCGGAGGTGATCTCCCATTTCGGCCCCCGGCCACAAACCCGGCTCAAGGATTTAGCCGCCGCCAAAGGATTTTGAGATGTCGCGCACCGCGGAGATCGAGCGCAACACCAAGGAGACTCAGATCCGGGTCCGCCTGGATTTGGACGGCGTCGGCGGGGCGCGCGTCGCCACCGGCATCGGCTTTTTCGATCATATGCTCGAAAGCTTCGCCCGCCATGGCGGCTTCGACCTCGAAGTCGAGACCAAGGGCGATCTGCATATCGACATGCACCACACGGTGGAGGACACCGGCATCGTCATCGGTCAGGCCTTTCACCGCGCCCTTGACGGCTTCAAGGGCATCCGCCGCTTCGGACATGCCTACATCCCGATGGACGAGACGCTTACCCGGTGCGCGATCGATCTTTGCAACCGGCCCTACCTCATCTGGCGCGTAAAGTTTTCCCGCCCAAAGGTGGGCGAGATGGACACCGAGCTGTTCAAGGAGTTCCACCACGCCTTCGCCATGCACGCCGGCGCCTGCATGCACCTGGAGACGCTCTACGGCGACAACTCGCACCACATCGCCGAGAGCGGGTTCAAAGCGGTCGCGCGGGCGCTGCGCGACGCGGTCGCGCCCGACGCCAAGACCCTCGGCCAGGCGGCCTCCACCAAGGGCGTGCTCTAGACCTCGACATGACTCGCCTGGTCGCGCTCATCGACTATGGGTCGGGCAATCTGCGCTCGGCGGAGAAGGCCCTGCAGCGCGCCGCGACGGCCCTGGGCCATCCACCGGAGATCCTCGTCACCGACGACCCCAACTCCATAGCCCGCGCCGACGCCATCGTCTTGCCGGGCGTCGGAGCTTTCAGCGCCTGCCGCCAGGCGCTGGCGGCGCGCGCCGGCGTCTCGGAGGCGATCTCGCAAGCGGTGCGAGGCCACGGCGCGCCCTTCCTAGGGATCTGCGTCGGCATGCAACTGCTGGCGACCCGGGGACTCGAATTCGGCGAGACGCCTGGCCTCGACTGGATCGCCGGCGACGTGGCGCCGCTCACGCCATCCGAGCCGCGCCACAAGGTCCCTCACGTAGGCTGGAACGCGGTCGAGTTCGCCTCGGGCGCGGCCCTGTTCGGGGCTCTTCCGGCCGACGTCGACATGTACTTCACCCACTCGTTCGCCGTGTGCGCGCGCGATGACGCGGACGTGGTCGCCTGGACCAATCACGGTGGTCGCTTCGCCGCGGCCGTGACGCGCGACAATCTGGCCGGCGTGCAATTCCACCCAGAAAAATCCCAGGGCGCGGGTCTGGTCCTGCTAACCAACTTCCTTGAATGGCGGCCATGATTCTCTACCCGGCGATCGATCTGAAAGATGGCCAGTGCGTCCGGGTCGTGCGCGGCGATTTCGCCACCGCGACCGTGTTCAACGACGATCCCGCCGCCCAGGCGCGCGCCTGGGCGGCGGCCGGCTTTTCGTGGTTGCATGTGGTGGATCTCGACGGTTCGACGGCCGGGCGAGCGGTGAACGACGACGCCGTGGGCAAGATCCTCGCTTGCGTATCCATCCCCGTCCAGCTTGGCGGCGGCGTACGGACGATGGCCGATATCGAGCGTTGGCTTGAGGCGGGCGTCAGCCGCGTCATCCTCGGCACTGCGGCCGTGCGCGATCCCGAACTCGTCCGCGCCGCCGCCCGCCGCTGGCCCGAGCAGATCGCCGTCAGCGTCGATGTGCGCAAGGGGCTCGTCGCGATCGAGGGCTGGACGGAAGACTCGGGCCTCGACGCGGTGACCGTCGCCGGGCGCTTCGAGGACGCCGGCGTCAGCGCCCTGATCATTACCGACATCGACCGAGACGGCGCCCAGCTTGGCTTCGATATCGAGGTCTTCGGCGCCATCGCCGACGAGATCGGCATCCCGGTCATCGCCGCCGGCGGCCTCGCCAACGTCGCCGACATCCAGCGTCTGAAGGCCCGGCGGGGGACGCCGGTGGCCGGCGCGGTTCTCGGCCGCGCGCTCTACGCCGGCGCGATCGCGCCTGACGAAGCTCTGCTGGCGGCGGCGCGATGCTGAAGGTGCGGGTGATCCCGTGCCTCGACGTCAAGGACGGCCGGGTGGTCAAGGGTGTCAGATTTCTCGAGCTGCGCGACGCGGGCGATCCCGTGGAGCAGGCCAACGCCTATGACGCGGCCGGCGCTGATGAGCTGATGTTCCTCGACATCACCGCCAGCCACGAAGGCCGTGGGGCAATCTTGGAGGTGGTGGCGCGGACGGCGGACGTCTGCTTCATGCCGCTGTCCGTGGGCGGGGGCCTGCGCTCCGTGGCCGACGCCCGCGCCCTGCTGCGCGCGGGGGCGGACAAGGTGAGCCTCAACACCGCAGCGGTGGAGGATCCGGATCTGATCGCCCGCTGCGCCGACGCCTTCGGCTCCCAAGCGGTTGTCGCGGCCGTCGACGCCAAGCGCGTCGATCAAGGATGGCGCTTGTTCACCTACGGCGGACGTCGCGACACCGGGCTGGACGCGGTCGCCTACGCGCGCGCCGCCGCCGAGCGCGGGGCCGGGGAGATTCTGCTCACCTCCATGGACCGGGACGGGGCCCGATCCGGCTATGATCTGGCCCTCTTGAAGGCCGTTTCGGCCGCCGTCGGAATTCCGGTGATCGCCAGCGGCGGGGCGGGTTCGGCGGCGCATTTGATCGAAGCGGTGACCGAGGGCGGCGCCGACGCCGTGCTGGCGGCCTCGATCTTCCATTTCGGCGAGCTTACGATTGGCGAGGTCAAGGCGGCCATGGCTGACGCCGGTGTGCCAGTGCGCCTGAGCTAGGAGAGCCTCTCATGGCCGGTCTTGGAGAAACCATCGAGACGCTCGCCCGAACCATCGAGAGCCGCCGTGGCGCGGATCCGGCGACATCGTGGTCCGCCCGGCTGATCGCCGAACCGCCGCTGGCGGCCAAGAAGCTGGCGGAAGAGGCCATGGAGGTGGCTCTGGCCGCCGTGCAGGGCGACAAGGCCGCCGTGGCGGCGGAAAGCGCCGACCTTGTCTACCACTGGCTGGCGCTGCTCGCGGCGGTGGGGGTCAGCCTCGACGACGTCGCCCAGGCGCTACGCCTTCGCGAGGGCCGCTCCGGAATTGCCGAAAAGAACAGCCGGAGCTGACGAAAGCGCTGGCGGCGGACAGGCTAAGGTCTCGGCGCCAAAATATCGTCCAGGCGTCTCGCCGCGCCGGCGACCGGGGTGAGGTGGGGATAGCGCGGGCCGTCGTGGTAGCTGATCGCCACGGTGCGATATCGATCATTGTCCTTGACCAACAGCTCGATCGCAGCCGGCGGCTTCTTGGCCGCGACGATGGCGTCCTTCAGCACCTCCGGTGTGTAGGCCTCGCCGTCGACCGCCACGATCTGGGTGCCGACGGTGAGTCCGGCGGTGAACGCCGGTCCATCCCAGTCCACCAGACTCAACACGCCGCCCTCCCCGATCTGGACGCCGATGGAAAAGTCGAGGAGCTGAGTTTTGTCCACGAGCTCGACGCCTTCGAGATAAGCGCTCTCCACGTCGTCATAGGTCAGGCGGTAGCCGCCGCGCGCGACGCCATCCAGCGGCGCTCCGGGGCCGTGCCCGCCTAGCCGCGCATGCAGAAAAGCGGCCCAACCATAGGGTTGCACCGCATTGAGGGCGGAGACGATGTCGTCGAAGGCGTAGGTGCGGGTGACGAAGCCGCCGTTATCGACGCCGAAGAAAGCCTTGGCGAAGTCATCCAGCGAGCGCTTGCCTCCAGAGCGCTCGCGCAGAAGGGTGTCGACGTCGAGCCAGACGAGCTGGCCTTCGGAATAGTAATCCTCGCTTCTCTGCCAGGTGCGCCACGGAAGCGGCGCACGCAGGGCGATGATCGGGTCGTTGGTGGTATCTTCGAGGTCGCGCCATACCCGGCCCGCGCGGTTGTCATAGGTCGCGGCGACAAGGGCGATGGAATCCAGCGCCTGCTGCTTGCTGAGCAGGCCCGCGCGCGCGGCCAGGACGTAGCCCCAGTACTGGGTCTGGCCCTCATAGACCCACAGCAGGCTATCGCGCATCGGGACATCGAAGTTCGCCGTCCAAAGGTCGGCGGGCCGGCGGAACTTGCCGTTCCAGGAGTGGGTATATTCGTGGGCCAGCAGGTCTCGACCCGCCGGCGTTTTGTCCCAATCGAGGAAATAGCGGGGAATCGCGCCGTCCTCGCTCGACTGATGGTGCTCGAGACCGATGTCGCCCATCTTGTCGCTGAGAGACAGCAAGAAGTCGTAGTGATCGTAGTGGCGGGAGCCGAACAGGCGATAGGCCTGGACCACGAGGGCCTTATGGGCGCGGATCTGGGCAGGCGTCGCGTCGAGCTGTTCGGGCTTGTCGGCGATGACATCGAGGCTGACCCGCGCCGGACCGCCGGGATCGAGGTCGAAGCGGCGGAAGTAGCGCCCGGCGATCATCGGTGAGTCGACCAGGGTGTTGAGGCTTGTCGCCTTATAGGTTGTCGCGTCACCGTCGGTTGAGGCCGCCTCCAGCGCCGTCGCCCCGGTGAAGCCGCGCGGCAGCGTCACGCTCGGCTGGACGGCGATATCACGCGCGAAATAGCCGGCCGGGTAGAGGACCACGGTGTTCCACTGCAGGCTCAGCATGTCCGGCGTCATCATGATCCGACCTTCCGGACCCGAGACGGCGGAGAGGAACTGGAAGGAAACCTCGACCGCGGCGGCGCCAGCCGGCGCCTCGACGTGGAAAGCGTAGACGTTCACCGGATCGCGCGTCCAGGTGAGTGGATGGCCGCCGGCGGAGAACCGAAGCCCGGCGAGCTGGTCGATGGGTCCATCGGGCTTGTGTTCGCCGGGCAGCCACTGCGGAAACAGCAGGGTGAGCGGGCCGGGCCCGCCTACCGGCACGGTTTCATGGACGCTGAAGATCCCGCGGGCCAGGTCGGTGGCGTCGACCGCCAGGCGAATAACGCCGGGATAGGGCGCGTCCCGCGGCGCGGCAATCGGCGGCGGCAGAGGCGTCGGAGCCGGCTGGGCCTGCGCCGCGCCACCGCCCAGAGCGATCGACA
>DATCEL010000193.1:0-2276 GCA_036510115.1 Caulobacteraceae bacterium | reverse complement strand
GGCCCCATGCCCCAGACCCGCGAGCACATCCTGCTGGCCCGTCAGGTCGGCGTGCCGGCCCTGGTGGTCTATATGAACAAGGTCGATATGGTGGACGACGAGGAGCTACTCGAGCTCGTCGAGATGGAGGTGCGCGAGCTTCTCTCCAGTTACCAGTTTCCCGGCGACGACATTCCGATCGTCAAGGGATCGGCCCTGGCGGCCCTTGAAGGCAAGACCCCGGAAATCGGCGAGAATACCGTCGTCGAACTGATGGCGGCGGTGGACAGCTACATTCCCCAGCCCGACCGTCCGGTCGATCTGCCCTTCCTGATGCCGGTGGAGGACGTGTTCTCGATCTCCGGTCGCGGCACCGTGGTCCCCGGCCGCGTCGAGCGCGGCGTGGTCAAGGTGGGCGAGGAAGTGGAGATCGTCGGCATTCGCCCGGTTCAGAAGACCATCTGCACCGGCGTCGAGATGTTCCGCAAGCTGCTCGATCAGGGCCAGGCCGGCGACAATGTCGGTGTCCTGCTGCGCGGCACCAAGCGCGAGGATGTCGAGCGCGGACAGGTGCTGTGCAAGCCGGGCTCGGTGAAGCCGCACACCAAGTTCATGGCCGAAGCCTATATCCTGACCAAGGAGGAGGGCGGTCGCCACACGCCGTTCTTCACCAACTATCGCCCGCAGTTCTACTTCCGCACCACCGACGTGACCGGCATCGTCAGTCTCCCCGAAGGCACCGAGATGGTGATGCCGGGCGACAACGTGTCGATCTCGGTCGAACTGATCGTGCCGATCGCCATGGAGGAGAAGCTGCGCTTCGCCATCCGTGAAGGCGGTCGCACCGTCGGCTCGGGCGTCGTCGCCAAGATCGTGGAGTGAGGCAGTCGCTGCGACCGGGCGAGGCCTCGCGCCTCGCCCGCTTGAGGCCAGGGATCTGAAACATGAACACGCAAAACATCCGCATCCGTCTCAAAGCGTTCGATCACCGCGTGCTCGACGCTTCGACGAAGGAGATTGTCTCGACGGCCAAGCGCACCGGCGCGAGGGTTCGCGGGCCGATCCCGCTGCCGACGCGGATTGAGAAGTTCACGGTGAACCGCTCGCCGCACGTCGACAAGAAGTCGCGCGAGCAGTTCGAAATTCGTACGCACAAGCGGGTTCTCGACATTGTCGACCCGACGCCGCAAACGGTTGACGCGCTGATGAAGCTCGATCTCGCCGCCGGCGTCGACGTCGAGATCAAGCTCTAAGGGAAATATCGAGCGCCTCTTCGGCTAGAAAGCGCTTCTAAGGATCAACGCTATGCGTTCAGGCATCATCGCACAGAAGCTCGGCATGACCCGTATCTTCACGGAAGCGGGCGAGCATGTTCCGGTCACCGTTCTCAAGGTCGAGGGCTGCCAGGTCGTGGCGCATCGCACCCAGGAGAAGAACGGCTACACCGCGCTGCATCTCGGCATCGGCCGCGCCAAGGTCAAGAACGTCTCCAAGGCGGAGCGCAATCGCTTCGCCGTCGCGCATGTCGAGCCCAAGCTCAAGCTCGCCGAATTTCGCGTCGCCGAGGACAAGCTGATCCCGGTCGGGGCCGAGATCACCGCCGACCACTTTCTGGTTGGCCAGTTCGTCGACGTCACCGGCGTGTCGCTCGGCAAGGGCTTCGCCGGCCCGATGAAGCGCTGGAACTTTCGCGGCCTACGCGCCACCCACGGCGTCTCGGTCTCGCATCGTTCCCACGGTTCGACCGGCGGCCGTCAGGACCCGGGCAAGACCTGGAAGAACAAGAAAATGGCCGGCCACATGGGCGCCGATCAGGTGACGACGCAGAACCTGCGGGTCGTTCAAACTGACGTCGAGCGCGGTCTGATCCTGGTCGAAGGCGCCGTGCCGGGATTTGCCGGCGGCTGGATCTCGGTGCGCGACGCCATCAAGAAGCCTTTGCCCAAGGAAGCGCCAAATCCGGGCAAGTTCCGCGTTCACGCCGAGGCGTCGTCCGCGCCCGCCGCCGCGCCGAAGGGAGAATGACGCCATGAAATACGACATGACGTCGATTGACGGCTCGGCGACCGGTTCGGTCGAACTAAGCGACGAGATTTTCGGTCTTGAGCCGCGCGCCGACCTGATCGCCCGCATGGTGCGCTGGCAACTCGCCAAGCGCCAGTCGGGCGACCACAAGACGCTCGGGCGCGCCGACATCCATCGCACCGGCAAGAAAATGTACAAGCAGAAGGGCACCGGCGGCGCCCGTCACGGCTCGGCGCGCGTGCCGCAGTTCCGCGGCGGTGGGCGCGCGATGG
>DATCEL010000192.1:0-4000 GCA_036510115.1 Caulobacteraceae bacterium | reverse complement strand
GCCAATGACGACCGCGCTGGCGGTCACGGTTAAGGCGTAGATGGCGTAGAACCATTTCGCCTCCAGCGGACGGTGCTCGAGCGAATGCTTATAGCCGGTCACCTCTCCCAAACCCCATGCAAAGGCCAGGGACGCGACGATGGCGGCGACCAGACCCGCGCCGATGATGCCAAGTCCAAACACGAGTCGGCCGACGGCGATTCCGAGATAAGGCGTAAGAGCGGCGCTGAGATCTCCGACCGTATTCAGACGCGCGTCGCCGTGCCGCGCGCCGATGGTCGCGGCGGCGGAGACCAGGACCGCGGCCATGACGAGCTGAGTGACAACGGCGCCGATGGCGGTGTCCAGACGCGCCGCTCCGATATGCTCCGGGCGGAGTTTTTTGTCGGCCACCGCCGACTGCTGGTAAAACACCATCCACGGCATGATCACCGCGCCGATATTGGCCGCGACGAGATAGAGGTAACCCTTGTCGGCCAGCGGAATCTGGATCGACTGGCGGGCGACCGTCGCCAAGTCCGGGTGGGCGAACCAGGCGACGCCGAAGAAAGCGAACTCGAAGAGGCCGATGGCGATCGCCGCCCGTTCGACGCGACGATAACTGCCGGTGATCACGATGAGCAGCAGGGTCGTGGTTGCGAGCGCCAAGCTGACCCAGCGGGGAACACCATAGAGTTCGCCGACGCCGGCGACGCCGGAAAGTTCGGTGAGCAGCGCCCCGACCGTCGCCACCGCGAGGCCGCCCACTGAAACCCAGGCCCAGAATCGGCCGAACGTTTCCTTGATCAGCTCGCCATGGCCGCGGCCGGTGAACACGCCAAGGCGGACCGTCAGTTCCTGGACCATGTAGAGGATCGGTATGAGGATCGCCTGGAGCAGCAGCAGACGGTAGCCCCACTGCACGCCGCTTTGGCCGGCGGTGATGACGCTGCCAACGTCGGTGTCGGCCAGCATGACAACGATACCGGGGCCGACCACGGCCAGGAAGCGCAGCACCCGCGGCGAAAGACGCCACCCACCAGATGTCGACCGCTCTAATCGCACCGGCGGATAGTGCTTTCGGTGAGTTTGTTGCGAATGCTTCTCATTATGGCGTGATCACCTAAGGGTTCGCCGGCGGTTGTCAACATCCGGCGCCCCGGGCGAGTCTCGAGGCTTTCGCCGCTGCCCGTGCTCGGCCTATGGTCAGATCATGACCGAACAAGCGTTTGACGACATTGGCGCCGCCGAAACCGCGCCTCGCCCGCCTTCCTCTAAAGTCGTTCGTCCCCGGCACGCGGCGACTCTGATTCTCGTCCGCCGCGACGGCCCCAAGCCGCGCGTGCTGATGGGCCGCCGTCACGGCGGCCATGATTTCATGCCCGACAAGTGGGTCTTTCCGGGCGGCCGGATCGATCCTGGCGACTATCGCGCCCCAAGCGCCAGCGAGCTTCGGCCCGAGGTTGCCCGACGCCTGGAAAAGACAGCGTCAGCCAAGCGCGCGCGCGCCCTGGCGATGGCGGCTGTGCGCGAAACCTTCGAGGAGGCCGGCCTGCTGCTCGCCAAGCCGGCCAAGAGCCGACGCGTGGCTGGACCCTGGCGGGATTTTCTCGGCCGCGGCGCCCAGGCCGATCTCGCCGCCCTCGACTTTGTCGCCAGAGCGGTGACCCCGCCGCTTTCGCCCAAGCGCTTCGACGCCCGCTTCTTCCTCGCCGACGCCGAAGCCCTTCTGAGCCTCGAGCGGGAAGCCGATTGCGGCGAACTCGATGAGATCGCCTGGGTGGACCTCGACGAGGCCATGGCCCTCGACCTGCCGAGCGTCACCCGTTTCGTCCTGCGCGAACTGCCGTTGCGGATGGCCGACCCGGGCCGGCTGGCGCCCTCGCTCCGCTTCATTCGCGGCCGTCAGCAGCTCACGCATCTGTAGGCGATCGGCCGACGTTGACTTTGGGCTCGCGATTCGTAATGTCCGCGCCTCTTGAAAATCCCCTGGCCACGTCGCCAGCTCGCCAGGACTTTGCTTCGCCATGGCCAAACCGGCTTCCATCAAGATCCGCCTGAATTCGACGGCGGACACCGGCTTCTTCTACGTCACCAAGAAGAACGCCCGCACCATGACCGAAAAGATGGTCGTGAAGAAATACGATCCGGTCGTGCGCAAGCACGTCGAATTCCGTGAAGGCAAGATCAAATAGGCGTCGGTCAGGCGCCCGTCGGGTTGGCGTCCAATAGACGGCGGACCGTGCCCAGGAAGCTGCTCACCGATATCGGCTTGGCGAGGTAAGCCTCGCAGCCCCCTTCCAGCATGCGTGTCTCGTCGCCCTTCATCGCGTAGGCGGTCACCGCGACAACAGGGATGTGCGCCAGTTCCGCGTCTTCCTTCAGCCAGCGCGTCACCTCCAGACCGGAGATCGCCGGCAACTGGATATCCATGACGATGAGATCGGGGCGCTCCTGGCGCGCCAACTGAAAGCCCGGAACGCCTTCGCAGCTCTGCAAGACCCTATAGCCCTCGGCCATTAGCAGGTCGGCGAAGAGCTTCATGTTGAGATCGTTATCCTCGATGATGAGGACGGTCTTGGTCATGCGGCCTCGACTCCCGCCGCGAGCCGACTCGCTTGGCGCGGGTTTATCCTCGCCTGTCGCCCCAATATCCTTAAGCTCGCGTTAGCCGGCGAGGATTCCCCGTGACCCTTCAGCCCATCCCACGCGATATCGCCGAGGCGTTAATCGATCCTGTCGCGCCCTTGGTGATCGTCGATGTGGATGAAGTCCTGGCGATGTTCATGCGTGGGTTCGAGCGCTTCGTGGCGCCGCACGGCTATGAGATGCGGATCACCCGGTTCGCGCTGTTCCAGAATATCTACCGGCTGACCGATGGCGAAGAGCTCGACATCGAACGGGGTCGCGAGCTGTTCAATCTGTTCTTCGAAAAGGATGTGGGCGACATCGATCCGGCCCCGGGCGCGCGCGAAGCGCTGGCGAGGTTGGCTCGCGACGCCACCATCGTCATCCTGACTAACGCGCCCGGCCATGGACGCGAACCCCGGGGCCGCTGGCTGGTTGAGAACGGATTTCCCTACCCGATGGTCGTCAACGTCGGTCCCAAGGGGCAGGCCGTGGCTACTCTGGCGGCGCGGACTCGCGGCACCGCCGCCTTTGTCGACGATCTGCTGTTCAACCTCGATTCGGTGGCGAGCAAAGCGCCGCGCGTGCTGCGGTTTCAGCACGTGGCCGACGAGCGCCTGAGGCCGCTGGCCCCCGCAGATCCAGAGCGGCATGCGCGCATCGACGATTGGCCCGCCTTGGCTGAAGCCATCGCCCGCGGGCTCGGTATTGCATGAGCGGGCTCTGCCGCGACTGTCTTCATATCTTCGCCGGCGCCGAGACGCGATGTCCGCTCTGCCGCTCGCCGCGCGTGATCGTTCACGATGAACTTGAGCGACTGTCGATCGCCCATCTCGATTGCGACGCCTTCTACGCCTCGGTGGAAAAGCGCGACCGACCGGAACTTCGCGACCGACCGGTAATCGTAGGCGGCCAGGTTCGCGGCGTGGTCACCGCCGCTTGTTACATCGCCAGGTTGACCGGCGTGCGCTCGGCCATGCCGATGTTCCAGGCGCGGCGGCTTTGCCCCGAGGCCGTGATCATCCCGCCGAACTTCGCCAAGTATCGGGCCGCCAGCCGCCAGATCTTCGACAAGGTGCGCGCCCTCACCCCGCTGGTTCAGAGTCTGTCGCTGGATGAGGCATGGCTGGATCTGACAGGCTCTGAACGGCTTCACGGCGGCCCACCGGCCTTGACCCTGGCCCGACTGCAGTCGGACATCGAGCGCGCTGTCGGCGTCACCGTCTCGATTGGTCTCGCGCCCAATCGCTATCTCGCCAAGATCGCCTCCGATCTCGACAAGCCGCGCGGCTTCGCGGTGATCGGCGCGGCCGAGGCCGAGGCCTTCCTCGCGTCGCTGCCCGTCTCCATCCTTCCAGGCGTGGGCGCGGCGGGCGCGGGCGCGCTCAAGTCG
>DATCEL010000191.1:0-3559 GCA_036510115.1 Caulobacteraceae bacterium | reverse complement strand
TTCTGCGCATTCATCGCTCCGAGGGCCCGTTGACCACCGCCATCCGCGCGCCGGAGGTTCTGGCCGCCGTCGATGAAGCGTTGTTCGATGGAGTCACCGGCCACGCCCTCTACCAGGCGGGTGGTGTACAAAACCGCGTGTGGCGCGTTCGCGCCGAGCCGATCGACGTCGATGGCGAGGCGCGAAGGACGGTAGTCTCACTGCGCGACGAGACCGAGTTGCGACGCAGCGAACGCACGAGGGCGGACTTCCTGGCCAACGCCAGCCATGAGTTGCGAACGCCCCTAGCCTCTCTTACCGGCTTCATCGAGACTCTCCGCGGCCACGCGCGTGAAGACCCCGCCGCCAGGGACCGATTTCTAGCGATCATGCAGGTTCAGGCGGAACGCATGCGCCGTTTGATCGACGACTTGATGAGCCTTTCGCGAATCGAACTGGGCGAGCACGTCGCTCCCTCTGGTCAGGTTGACCTCGCTCTGGCGGCGACCGACATCCTCGACGCGCTCAGCCCGCTCGCCCAAGAGCGTGGCGTAACCTTTGATCAATCGCTCCTCCCGATTGGCGGGGCCATGGTCATCGGTGAACGCGACCAGCTTCTGCAAGTTGTTCAGAACCTGGCGGAAAACGCCCTCAAATTTACGCCCGCTGGCGGGACGGTGACTTTGATTGTGGCGGCCAAGCTCGACGCCGCCGCCTGCGCCGCTCCCAAGTCCAGCGGAACCGTTCATCTCTCATTGCTGACGCCCGACCACGCGCCGGATCGACTTTACGCGATGCTGAGCGTGCGCGACCAGGGACCCGGCATCGCTCGCGCCAACCTGCCCAGGTTGACCGAGCGATTTTATCGCGTTCAGGGCCAAAAAAGCGGCGAACACGGCGGCACGGGCCTGGGTCTCGCGATCGTCAAACACATCGTCAATCGGCATCGTGGGGGACTGACCGTCGAGAGCCTCGAGGGCGACGGCGCCACTTTCACCGCATATTTCCCGATGATCAGGACGGAGGCCGGCAGCCAAGCCTGAGATCGCTTGACGCTTGCCAAGGCTCAGCCGCAAAGCGGCGATCATGAACATTCTCGTCGTCGGATCGGGCGGGCGCGAACACGCCCTGGCCTGGAAGATCGCCGCTTCGCCGCTCGTCACCCGCCTCCTGTGTGCGCCAGGAAATCCCGGCATGGCCGCCGTTGCCGAGACCCGGCCGGTGGCGGCGGACGACATCGCTGGCCAGGTCGCCCTGGCGCGAGAGATAGGCGCGGACCTCGTCGTCATCGGACCTGAAACGGCCATCGCCGCGGGCCTCGCCGACAGCCTCGCCGAAGCGAAAATCGCCTGTTTCGGTCCCGGCGCCAGCGCCGGGAGACTGGAATCCTCGAAAGCCTTCGCTAAGGCGTTCGCCCAGCGTCACGGCCTGCCGACAGGTAGCTTCGGCGTGTTTGATGCTCCGGCGCCAGCCAAGAACGCGCTCAAGGGCTTCGCACCGCCCTATGTGATCAAGGCCGACGGTCTGGCCGCCGGCAAGGGCGTCGTCATCGCCCCGGATCTCGTGAGCGCGGAAGCGGCGATCGACGACGCCCTGAGCGGACGTTTCGGCGCGGCCGGGGCGCGCGTGGTCATCGAGGAATTCCTGGAAGGAGAGATCGCATCGGTGTTCGCGTTCTGCGACGGCGAGAGCAGTCTGCTTTTCGGCAGCGCCCAGGATGCCAAGCGCGCTTTCGACGGCGACAGGGGTCCGAACACCGGCGGTATGGGAACCTATGCTCCGGCGCCGATCCTTTCAGCGGCGACGATAGAGGCGGCGCGCGTGCGCCTGATCGAGCCGACGTTCGCCGCCATCGCCTCGGAAGGCGCGCCCTACCGCGGTGTGTTGTTTTGCGAAATGATGGTCACCGCCGAGGGGCCCAAACTCATTGAGTTCAACGCCCGCTTCGGTGATCCCGAGTGCCAGGTGTTGATGCTGCGCCTGCGCAGCGACATCGTGCCCTATCTGATGGCCGCCGCGACCGGATCGTTGGCGGATTTAGCGGCGCCGGCGTGGCGCGACGAGGCCGCGATCTGCGTTGTCCTGGCGGCCGCCGGCTACCCGGGAACGCCCGAGAAGGGCGGTGTGATCGACGGCGCCGACATCGACTTCGGTCCGGACACCGTCGTCTTTCACGCCGGGACAACCCGCCGCGCCGACGGGGCGCTCGTCGCCGCGGGTGGACGGGTTCTCAATGTATGTGCGCGGGCGCCGAGCCTGGTTGCCGCCCGCGAACTGGCCTACGCGGCGCTCGACCGGATCCATCTGCCTGATGGGTTTTACCGGCGTGACATCGGCTGGCGCGCCCTTGGCGCCTGAGCGTGTCTTTGCAACCGCCGGCGCGCCTGGCTAGATGACGGCGACAGGAACGAAAGACGAGGACGCCATGGCGGCGCCGACCGAGGAGCAGGCGCGCGAAGCGCTCAACACCGGGACCAAGGAGGTGGCGGAAAGCCATCGCTTCGACCAGGCGAGCTTGGCGGCATGGATGGCCGATCAGGTGGCGGGGTTTGGCGGTCCGCTCGAGGTGCGCCAGTTCCGAGGCGGACAATCCAACCCGACTTACGAATTGACGACGCCCGGGCGGAAATACGTTCTGCGAAGAAAACCGCCCGGGAAGCTGTTGCCGTCCGCTCATGCGGTGGACCGCGAATTTCGCGTGATCTCGGCACTCTATCCCACCGGCTTTCCCGTGCCGAAGCCCTATGCTCTGTGCGAGGACGACGCCGTCATCGGCACCATGTTTTACGTGATGGACAAGGTCGAGGGACGTGTTTTGTGGGACCAGACCCTGCCGAGCTACGCCCCGGCGGAGCGTCACGCCCTGCATATGGCCGCGCTCAAGACGCTCGCGGACCTACACAACACCGACTACGAGCGCATCGGCCTCGCCGACTTCGGCCGTCCTGGCAACTATATGCTCCGCCAGATCTCGCGCTGGACCAAACAGTACAAGGCCAGCGAGACCCAACGGCTGGACACCATCGAACGCCTCATCGAATGGCTGCCCGCCACCGTCCCGACGGACGATCAGACGACAATCGTCCACGCCGACTACCGACTCGACAACGAGATCATGCATCCTACCGAGCCGCGCGTGGTGGCCGTACTCGATTGGGAGCTGGCGACGATCGGCAATCCACTCGCGGATTTCACCAACCTGCTGATGCAGTGGGTCAACGGCGCGGTCGCCGCGATCGAGGACAAGAAGGCGCACGGCATCCCGACGATGGATGAATACGTCGAGGCTTACTGCGCCCAGACCGGTCGATCGGACTTGCCGGACCTCAATTGGTACTTCGCCTATAACCTCTTCCGTCTGGCCGGGATCGTGCAGGGGATTGTCGGCAGGGTTCGAGACGGCACGGCCAACAGTCCGCAAGCCGCCGCGATGGAGGCGCGGGTGCCGTTGCTGGGCGAGGCGGCGTGGAAATACGCCAAGCTGGCCGGCGCCTAGAGCGGTTTCGCCAGCACTGGGGCCAGCAGGGCCTGCACGGCGGCATCATCCTCGAACCGAGCCTGGACGGGCCATGCGGTCACG
>DATCEL010000190.1:0-3377 GCA_036510115.1 Caulobacteraceae bacterium | reverse complement strand
AGGAAGACCCAGCCGAGCCTGACAGCCAACGCTTTGCCCACCGTCGACTTGCCGGCCCCCGCAACCCCCATCACCACCAGGACTGGCGCCGTCACGAGGGCAAGGGCCGCCAGGCGCGCCCGTCGCGCGACATCAGTTTTTCCGCGCTCGCCGGTCCCTCGCCACAAGCGTCGTAGAACGACGGCGCGCCTTCCTTCCAGGCATCGAGGAACGGCATCACCGCAGCCCAGGCGTACTCGATGTCGTCGCCGCGCTTGAACAGGGTCTGATCGCCGATCATGCAGTCGTAGAGCAGCGTCTCGTAGCCAGTGGCCGGCTCGGCGCCGAAAAAATCCGCATAGCGGAAGTCCATGCTGACTTCGGCCAGGTCCAGTTCCTCAGGGCCCGGCCGCTTGGCGTCGAACAGCAGGGTCAAGCCCTCGTTCGGTTGGATTCTCATCACCAGGGAATTGGGCGTGGAATGGCGCTCTCCTCGGCCAACCTGGAACAGGGTTCGCGGCGCCGCCTTGGCGCGGATGACCGCCTGAGTCTGACGCGCCTTCAACGCCTTGCCCGTGCGCAGGTAGAAGGGAACGCCTGCCCACCGCCAGTTGTCGATCTCAAGCTTGAGGGCGACATAGGTTTCGGTGTCGCTCTTGGGATCCACTCCCGGGGAGGCGCGATAGGCTGGCATGTGACGCCCCGCCACCGTACCGGCACGATATTGGCCGCGAGCCGAATCCTCGAGCGCGCGGTCGTGCCTGACGTGGCGGATGGCCTCGAAGACGCGGCTCTTCTCCGAGCGCACCGCCTCGGGATCGAAGGAGTTGGGCGGCTCCATGGCGATCATGGCCAGGATTTGAAAGAGATGGTTGGGCACCATGTCACGCAGCGCGCCGGCTTTGTCGTAGTAGCCGCCGCGATCCTCCACGCCGACGGTTTCGGCGGCGGTGATCTCCACCCAGTCAATGTGCAGCCGGTTCCACAGCGGCTCGAAAACGCCGTTGGCGAAGCGGGTGGCCATGATGTTGCGCACCGTCTCTTTGCCGAGGAAGTGGTCGATCCGAAAAATCTGCGGCTCCGGAAGCGATTTCAGGATCCGCCGGTTAAGCGCTTTGGCGGTGGCGAGGTCGTCGCCGAACGGCTTTTCGATGACCACCCGGCGAAAACCGCCCTTCGGCTCGCGGGCGAGGCCAGCCTTGCCGAGCTGATCGACGATCTCACCGAAGAAGCGCGGCGCGGCCGCGAGGTAGAAGATCGCGCTGCGATCGGCCCCCAGGGTTTCGGCCAGGCGCTTGTAGGTGGCCGGATCCTCGAAATCGCCGATCTGATAGCCGATCTTCGCCGCGAGCCGGTTCCAGACATTCGCGTCGATCTTCGCGATGCCGAATTCGCTCGTCTTGTCGGAAGCGAGCTGACGCAGGAAGTCGCCGAGATCCTTGGCCAGGCCGGCGCCGTCGCACTGGCCGTGATCGACCCCCAGGATGGTGAAATCCTTCGCCAGGCGGCCGGCGTGAGCGAGGTTGTAGATAGCCGGCACGAGCAGCCGTTTGGTCAGGTCGCCGCGCGCGCCGAAGATGACCAAGGTGCAGGCGGGCCCGGCCGGCGACGCCATCTCAGACCTTCTCTTCGATATGGCCGCCAAAGCCATGACGCATGGCCGACAGCAGCTTTTCGCCGAAGGTGTGGATTTGGCGAGAGCGGAAACGGGCGTAAAGCGCCGCGGTGAGGACGTCGGCGGGCACGGCCTCTTCAACCGCGGCTTCGACGGTCCAGCGGCCCTCACCGCTGTCGGCCACCACCCCGGTGAATTCATCCAGACTCGGATGATCGGCCAAGGCCTGGGCGGAAAGATCGAGGAGCCAGGACGAGATCACGCTCCCGCGACGCCACACCTCGGCGATATCGCCGAGGTTAAGATCGAAACGGTCAGTCTGCGGAATGGTCTCGCCGCCCTTGCCCTTGAGAATGTCGACGCCCTCGGCATAGGCCTGCATCAGACCATATTCGATGCCGTTGTGGACCATCTTGACGAAATGTCCCGACCCGACCGGCCCGGTATGGATATAGCCCCTCTCCACCCGGGGGTCGGCGCCGTCCGGGCGCTTGGTGCGTGGGATATCGCCCAGGCCCGGCGCGAGGCTGGCGAAGATCGGGTCCAGGCGATCGACGACCGCCTTCTCGCCGCCGATCATCATGCAATAACCGCGCTCGAGGCCCCAGACGCCGCCCGAAGTGCCGACATCGACATAGGATAGGCCACGAGACGAGAGAGCGGCGGCGCGGCGAATATCGTCGCGATAAAAGGTGTTGCCGCCATCCAGGATGACATCGCCGCTTTCCATCAGTTCGCCGAGCTTGGCCACCGTGTCATCGGTGGGTCCTCCCGCGGGGAGCATGACCCAAGCCGCTCGCGGTCTATCGAGCTTGCTCACCAGGTCCTCGAGACTGTCGGCAGCCGTGGCCCCGTCGGCGGCAAGCTCCTGGCCCGGCTTCGGGTCGCGATCCCAGACCACGCAGTGGTGCCCATCTTTCATCAGCCTGCGGACGATATTGGCGCCCATCCGGCCCAGCCCGATCACGCCCAGTTGCATGCGAAACTCCTCGAAATTCTGTTCAGGACAGCGCCTGATCGACGGCCTCGGCAAGCCGATCGAGTCCTGCGCCAAGGTCATCGCCAAGGTCGATGCGCAGGACCCGCCGTCCGCGTTCGCCCAGCACCGCCATGTCGCCCAACGCTTGGGCGTGCTCCACCTGGCCGAAGGTGATCTTGCGGCCGGGGATGGAAAGGTCGCGCGGCGAGGCGGCGGTGATCTCCAGGAAGACGCCGCTGTTCGGACCACCCTTGTAAGCCTGGCCCGTGGAATGCAGGAACCGCGGCCCAAAGCCGAGGACCGTGGCCGTTTTCAGCTTGTCGCGGATGCGCCGGCGGATGTTTTGCAAGGCGGCTTCATGGACATCGTTGCGTTCGATCCAGGCCAAAAGACCGGCGTAGTCACCTTTGCCAGCGCGCGCGAAATGGGCGCGCAGATAGGCTTCCATTCCCGGCTGGCCGACCTTGCTGGTGAGCGCTTCGGAATTGGCCGCGTCGGCATAGATCGCCAGGGCGCCATTGGCATAGAGCGGCGCGCTTCTGGCGGGCGCATCGCCCTTTTCATAGGCGTCGGTCAGTTCGCGCGCCTTGACCTTGCTCGCCTCGACGTCGGGCTGGTCGAACGGATCGATGCCGATGACCGCGCCGGCGATGGCGACGGCGACCTCCCAGCGGACGAACTCCTGCACCAGGTGGTCCGCGTCGGAGACGGTGATGGTGATCACCGGATGGCCGGCGCCCACGAGCGCGGTGGCGAGGACGGCCTCGTCACTCTCACCGGCGAGATTCAGAAAGGCGAACAGGC
>DATCEL010000189.1:0-11519 GCA_036510115.1 Caulobacteraceae bacterium | reverse complement strand
TGTCGATCGGCGTGGCCGCCACTCTGGTGAGCCTCAAGGTCATTGTCTGGTGGTTCAGCCAGTCGGTGGCCCTGCTGGCCTCGGCGGCCGATTCGGGCCTCGATCTGATCGCCTCCATGGCCACCTTCTTCGCCGTGCGCTACGCCGCCGCGCCGCCCGATCGCGAGCATCGCTTCGGGCACGGCAAGGCCGAGGCTTTCGCAAGTCTGATGCAGGCCGGACTGGTGTTCGCCTCCGCCGCTCTGATCGCGGAGGAGGCAGTGCGCCACCTGATCCGGCCCGAACCGATCTCGCGCGAGATCTGGGCGATCCGGGTGATGGTCGTCTCGATCGGGCTCACCGGGGCCTTGATCTTCGCCCAAAGCCGCCTTCTGCGCACCACGGCCTCGGTGGCCGTGTCAGCCGACCGCACGCACTACGCCGCCGACCTCGCTTCCAACCTCGTCGCCCTGGTCGCCATCGCCGTCGCCTGGATCGGATTTCCGTGGTTTGATCCCTTGGGTGGCTTAGGCGTGGCCGCGATCCTGCTCTGGGGCGCGGTGTCGGTCTTTCGCGAGTCCTCGAACCAGCTTCTCGACCGTGAACTCCCCGACGCCGACCGGCGGCGGATCATCGATCTGATGACGCGGGACAAGGCGATCACCCGCGTCCATCAACTGCGTACGCGCGCGTCCGGCCCGACCGTCCATATCCAACTCCACGCCGACCTTGACCCGGAGATCACCCTCGAGGCGGCTCACAAGGTCGTGGTCGCGGCGGAACGCCGAGTGCTGGAGGCCTTTCCGGATGCGGACATTCTGATACATCCCGATCCGCGCGGCCGGGCCGAACCGCACGGCGGCGCCTTCGCCGAAGCCTCGGCGGTGACCGAAAAGTCGGAGTAAACCCGCCTTTAACGGGCGTGGGCGTTGTTGGCGTTTCACCGAACCGGGTATAGCTCGCGACGCCCCACATGAACCTCGTTCGCACACTCCATCATTTTCCGCTCGATCCCGCCTCACGCCAGGTGCGCCTGTCGCTGGGTGAGAAGCGGCTGAACTTCGTCGAGGAGATCGTCCGCTATTGGGAACAGCCCAAGGCGTTCCTGACCCTCAATCCTTCGGGCCTGACGCCGGTTCTGGTCGAGCAGCAGGCGAGCGGCGAGCCGGCGGTGATCTGCGAGGCGCGGGCCATTCTCGAACACCTCGAAAGCGAGGCCCCGGGCTACGACCTGCTGGGGTCATCGGCCGCCGACCGGGCCGAGACGCGCCGGCTGATGCAATGGTTCGATCGCAAGTTCGACAATGAGGTCAATTCCTACCTTCTGCGCGAAAAGCTCGAAAAGCGATTGCTCAAGGCCGGCGCGCCGGACCTCTACAGCTTGCGCACGGGGCGCGAGGCCCTGCGCGTCCATCTCGCCTATCTCGAAAAGCTCTTGCAGGCGCGCGACTGGCTGGCCGGAAAGCGGCTGAGCCTGGCCGATTTCGCCGCCGCCGCCCATCTGTCGGTGCTCGATTACTTCGGCGATGTGCCTTGGCGCGACTTCGGCCAGCTCAAGACCTGGTACATGCGGATCAAGTCGCGACCCGCGTTCAGACCTATCCTCCTCGATCGCTGGCCCGGCCTGCCGCCGTCGACCCACTATGACGATCTCGACTTCTAGAGAGTCGACGCGGTTCGTTCAGGCGGTCGCGCGGAACCTGGGCTTTGACGTCTGTGAGATGGCCCCGATCGCCGACGACTGGCCGGCAGCCGCCGCGCTGCGCGAATTCGTCGGCGGCGGCCGTCACGGAGCCATGACCTGGATGGAAGAGACGCTTGAGCGGCGCGCTCATCCCAGGGCGATGTGGCCCGGCGCGCGTTCGGCCGTGGTCGTGGGCATGAACTATGGTCCGGACGCCGATCCTCTGGCCGCGCTTGAGAACAAGTCCCGGGCGGCGATCTCGGTTTATGCCCAAGGCCGCGACTATCACGACCTCATCAAGGGCAAGCTCAAGACACTGGCCGGCGCCGTCGCCGCGCGGCTGGGCGGCGAGGTCAAGGTGTTCGTCGATACCGCGCCCCTGATGGAAAAGCCCTTGGCGGCGCTCGCCGGCTTGGGCTGGCAGGGAAAACACACCAATCTCGTCTCGCGGGAGTTCGGGTCTTGGTTGTTCCTGGGCGTGATGCTGACATCCCTGGAGCTGACCTCGGCCGCGCCGGCCGAGGACGCCTGCGGATCGTGCCGCGCCTGCCTCGATATCTGCCCAACCGACGCCCTGGACACGCCCTACGCGCTCGATGCGCGGGCCTGTATCTCCTATCTGACCATCGAACACGCCGGACCGATCCCGGAGCGGTACCGTGAGGCGATGGGCAACCGCATCTACGGTTGCGACGACTGCCTGGCGGTGTGCCCGTGGAACAAGTTCGCCAGCCGAGCGCGCGAAGCCAAGCTGCATGCCAAAGATGAGTTGCGCGCGCCGGCGTTGGCCGACCTCGCAGTCCTCGATGACGCCGCCTTTCGAGCCCTGTTTTCGGCCAGCCCGATCAAGCGCATCGGCCGCGACCGTTTTGTGCGCAATGTCGTCTACGCCATCGGCAATTCCGGCGATGCGGCGCTGATTCCGGCGGCTCGCGCGCGCCTTGGCGATGATTGCGAGGTGGTCCGCGAAGCCGCCGCCTGGGCCTTGGCGTCTTTGGAGCCTAGCCGTTCCCCACCGAGGTCGCATCCGGCAGAACCCCAATCAGGTCGAGCTTGAAGGTCAGGACCGAGCCGGAGGGAATCGGCCCGACCGCCTTGTCCCCATAGCCGAGCTTGGCCGGCAGATAGATGAGCCATTCATCGCCCGGCCGCATCCGCTGCAGGGCTTCCTGCCAACCCGGAACCAGCTCGCGCACCGTCAGCACCGCCGGGGCGCCGCGCTGATACGACGAATCGAAGATCTCACCGTCGAGCAGCTTGCCCTCGTAGTCGACCTTCACCTCATCGGCGAGCTTGGGCTTCAGACCGGTCGGCGGACCGGAATGAAGGACGCGGTATTCGAGGCCGGACGGCAAGGTGATGACGCCAGTCGAATGGGCGTTCAGGGCCAGGAACGACTGTCCCTTGGCCGCGGTCTCCGCCACCGGCGCGGGGCTCTTGCCGCAGGCCGACAAAGCCAGAGCGGCGGCGAGAAAGGCGAGGCTTGCGGCGGGCTTCATACCACTCTCGGCGGATAGCCGCGCTCACGCAGGGCGTCGATGATTTCCTGGGTGTGCTGAGCATCGCGGGTCTCGACCATCAGATCGAACTCCGCGCCCTTGGCCGGCACGTCCAGGGCCAGGCGATTGTGCGCCACCTCAAGGATATTCCCGCCCAGTTCGCCGATGGCGGTGGAGACAGCGGCGAGCAGGCCCGGCCGGTCGTCGCCGACGATCCTTAAGGAGACGAGGCGCTGGGCGCGCACCAGCTCGCGGGTCAGGACCGAGGCCAGGAGGCGCGGGTCGATGTTGCCGCCGGTGATCACCAGGCCGCATTTGCGCCCGCGGAATCGTTCCGGATAGGCGATCAGCGCCGCCAGACCGGCCGCTCCGGCGCCTTCGGCCACCGTCTTTTCGATGTTGCAGTAGAGCGCCACGGCGCGCTCGAAGAACGGCTCCTCGAGGAGCAGAACGTCATCGATCAGCGGCCGGGCCACGGCGTAGGTGAGGTCGCCGACCGCCTTGACGGCTATGCCCTCGGCGATGGTCTGGCCGCCGCAAGGCGCGTTCAGGCCTCGCATCCGGCTGGTGAACGAGGGAAACATCGCCGGCTCGACGCCGAGGATGGTGATGTCCGGCTTGATCGCCTTGGCGGCGGTGGCCATGCCGGCGATCAGCCCGCCGCCGCCGATCGGGATCGGCAGGATCTCCAGATCGGGCGCGTCCTCGAGCATTTCGAGCGCCACCGTCCCTTGGCCGGCCATCACTTCGTATTCGTCGAACGGATGGATGAACACCAGGCCGCGCTCGGCCTCAAGTTCGCGGGCGAGGGCGTAGGCGGCGTCGAAGCCTTCGCCGTCGATGACCACGCTGGCGCCGAATTCTCGGGTCTGCTGCACCTTCACGTGCGGGGTGCCGCGCGGCATGACGATGGTCACCGGCACGCCCAATCGCTCGCCGTGATAGGCGAGGCCCTGGGCGTGGTTTCCGGCCGAGGCGGCGATCACCCCGCGCCGGCGCTCATCGTCGGTCAGACGCGAAAGTCGGTTGAGGGCCCCGCGCTCCTTGTAGGAGGCGGTGAACTGCAGGTTTTCGAACTTGACCCACACTTCGGCGCCGGTGATTTCCGACAGAGTGCGCGAAAAGCGGCACGGCGTGCGCTCTACATGGCCGGCGATCCGCCCGGCGGCGGCCTGGATGTCGTCGAGGGTGAGGGTCATGTTCGGGAACGGCGGGTGGGGGAGGGCCGTCCCTAGAGGGAAAATCGTCGCCCTGCTAGAGCCGCGGCGCTATGACCTCGCCTGAAGTCGAGAGGACCGATGCGCCGCCTGATTCTCTTTCGCCACGCCAAGACCGAGGCGCGAGCGCCCACAGGGGATGATCTCTCGCGCCGGCTCACCGAGCGCGGTCGCGGCGACGCGGAGCTGATGGGCCACGTACTCACCGATGCTGGCTACACGCCCGATCTGGCGCTGGTTTCGCCGGCGGTTCGGTCGCGCGAGACCTGGGACAAGGTGGCGGCGAGGTTTCCCAAGGCGCGCGTCGAACTGCGCAAGGGCCTCTATGACGCCACGCCAGAGGAGATCGCCGACGAACTCGCCGTCCAGGTGGAGAACGCCGATACGGTGATCGTCGTCGCCCACAATCCGGGTTTGCAGGAACTGGGAATCAATCTGTTGATCGAGAGCGACGCCGCGCACCGCGATATCGAGCGGCTGTCGGCGGGATTTCCGACCGCCTCCGCCGCCGTCTTCGCCATGGATCCGGAGGGACGCGGCCGGCTGGAGGCCCTCTTGCACGCTCGCGACCACCGGGAAGGCGCGTGAGCCGGATCTACAAGATCCTCGGCCGCGACGCCTGGGAAGCGGCCTTGGCGGCGGGCAGATTCGAAGGCGCCGGCGTCGATCTCGCCGACGGCTTCATCCACTTTTCCACCGCGGCCCAGGCGGCGGAGACCGCCCGCCGTCATTTCCACGGCCGCGCCGATCTGGTCGTGCTCGAGGTGGAGGCGGACGACCTGGGCGCGGCGTTGAGTTGGGAGGCGTCGCGCGGCGGCGATCTCTTCCCGCATGTCTACGGCGCCATGAGCTGCGCGAAAGTGCGCGCGGTGCGTCCCGCGCTTCTGGGCGCGAACGGCGTTCCCATACTCGGCGATCTTCCGTCGTGAGCGGGCTCCACGACGCGGCCACCGCCCTCCTGCGCCGGATCGACGCCGAGCGCGCGCACGGCGCGACCATCGCCGCCCTCCGGGGCGGCTTCGGTCCCATCGATCGCGAGCCGAGCGATCCCATTCTGGCGACAACCCTGGCCGGGATGGCGTTGCCCAATCCGATCGGCCTCGCCGCCGGCTTCGACAAGAACGCCTCGGTCGCAGGGGCCATGCTTCGCGCCGGTTTCGGCTTTGTCGAATGCGGCACGGCGACGCCGAAGGCTCAATCCGGCAATCCAAAACCGCGTCTGTTTCGCCTGTCGGATGACCGGGCGGTGATCAATCGGCTGGGTTTCAACAATCGCGGCCAGGAGGCGTTCGCCACGGCGCTCGCAAGGCGGCCTCGCGCGGGAATCGTCGGGGCGAACATCGGCGCCAACAAGGAATCAACCGACCGGATCGCCGACTATGTCATCGGCCTTCGGCGTCTGTGGGGCCTTGCGGACTATTTCACCATCAACATCTCCTCGCCCAACACCCCGGGGCTGCGCGATCTTCAGGGCAAGGGCGCGCTCGAGGATTTGCTCGGCGCCGTCGCCGAAGTCCGCTCGCGCATGCCGCCTCCCACCGGAACGCCGATCTTCCTGAAGGTCGCCCCGGATTTGGCCGAGGGCGCGATCGCCGGCATCGTCGAGGCCGCTGTCGCGTTTGGACTGTCGGGACTGATCGTCTCCAACACCACGGTTCAGAGACCCGCGACCTTGCGCGATCCCTTGAAAGACGAGGCTGGCGGCCTTTCCGGCGCTCCGCTGATGGCGCTATCGACCCGCCTGCTGGCGGAGGCCCACGCCGTCTCGGCCGGCCGGCTGGCCCTGATCGGCGTCGGCGGGGTCGCCTCGGGCGCGGACGCCTACGCCAAGATCCGCGCTGGCGCGCGCGCCGTGCAACTCTATTCGGCTCTGGTCTTCGAGGGTCCTTCGCTGGTCGGACGCATCCGCCGCGACCTGGCCGCGGCGCTCAGGGCCGACGGGTTCGCCAGTGTGTCCCAGGCGGTGGGAGCCTAGAGCCCGATGCGTTTGCACGGAACAGATACAAGCGTTGAATCGGGCTCTACACTTTTGATTTTAGAGCAAATTTCCCACGTTGAGATGATTCCATCTGAACGAGGTTTGCTCTAGGTGCGCGTCCTTCGGTTCGCGCGGCGGTTCGGCCTCATCCTATTGATCCTCGCCCTGGTCGTCGCCTTTGTCGCCACCGGCGCCTGGCGGCTGGTGTCGTTGGAGCAGCTTCAGCGACATCACGCGGCGCTCGGACACTTTGTCCGCCAACACCGCTGGTTTTCCCCGGCCGCTTACCTCTGCGTCTTCATCATGGTCGTCGCCGCCTGCGTTCCAGGACCAGGCCTGATGTGCACGGTTTCGGGCTACCTGTTCGGAACGGTCCTCGGCGGCCTCGTCAACCTGACCGCCTGCGTCGCCGGATCGGCAGTCGTGTTTCTCGCCTGCCGCAGCGCCTTCGCCGACACCATCGCCAAGCGCGGCGGCGCCCGCGTGCGCGAGATCGAGCGGGCGCTGAAACGCAACGCCTTCTCCTATCTCCTCACCCTCAAGCTGATGCCGATTCTGCCGTTCTCCGTGCCCAATATCGCCGCCGGCCTCGCCGGCGTCAGGCTCTCGGCCGTGATCTGGGCCAGCGCGCTCGGCAGCGCCCCGGTGTGTTTCATCCTCGCCAGCCTGGGCGCGGGCCTTGGTCGCTTTCTCGACCGTGGCGTCACCCCGAGCCTCCATCTGTTCCAGCGTCCGGACGTCTATGGACCCCTAGTCGCCCTTTCGCTTCTGTCGGTCGCGGGGCTCGCCTGGCGGCTGATCAGGCGGCGCCGTTCATTGCCCGCGCCGCCCCGTTGACGTAACCAGCGGCGGATGGCGGTTCCCGCCCCTTCGACCGAGCGCGCCAGGCGGGCGCACGGCGGCTTCCCTTGGCCTGGGGGCCTGTCGGGCCGTCTGCTGTTGCTCACCGTGCTCATCGTCGTCTTGGCCAATCTGCTGATCCTGCCGCCAAACCTGGCCGCGTTCGAGGAACAGCGACTGCTCGATCGCCTGCGCGCGGCCGAAGCGGCCACGCTCGTCACCCAGACCGCGCCCAACGGCGTCGTCACTCCCCAGATTTCGCAGAAGCTGTTGGCCAGCGCCGAGGTCGTCCAGGTGTCCATGGGCGTCAACAACGAGCGCCATCTCATCCTGCAGATGCCGCGCGTCCAGCGCACGCCCTATCTGGTCGATCTGCGCCAGAACAATCCCCTGTCGTGGATCAGCCCGTTCGAGACCCTGTTCGGCGGCGCGGGCCGGATGGTGCGCGTGATCGCCAAGCCGCGCTTCCTGCCCGGCGATTTCGTGGAGATCGTCGCCCCCGACGCGCCTCTGAAGAAGGAGCTACTCGCCCAACTCGAACGCCTGCTCGGCATCGCCCTGTTCACCTCGGTGATGGCTGGAGCCGTGGTCTATTTCTCGCTCAACTATCTGCTGGTCCGCCCGATGCAGCGCATCACCAGGGCCATGGAGCATTTCCGCGCCGACCCAGACGACGCCGGGGCTCGGGTCAAGCCGTCCGGCCGCCGCGACGAGATCGGCCGCGCCGAACGCGAACTGGACCGCATGCAGACCGATCTGCGCGTCGCCCTCAGCGCCCGCGCCCGCCTCGCCGCCCTCGGCGAAGCGGTGGCCAAGATCAACCACGACCTGCGCAACATGTTGACCAGCGCCCAGCTCGCCTCCGAGCGGATGGCGGCTTCCGGTGATCCGAATGTGGCCAAGGCCTTGCCGCGCCTCGAGCGCGCCCTGGGCCGCGCCGCGCTCCTGGCTTCCAATGTTCTCGCCTTCGGTCGCAGCGAAGAGCCGGCGCCGCAGAAGCGCGCCGTCGCCTTGCGCGCCGCCCTCGAGGCGGCGGCCGAGGACGCCGGCCTCGCGCCTGACGGCGTCGCCCTGAAGATCGCCTTCAAGGATGACCCGAGCGTGTCGGTCGACCCCGAGCAGTTCCACCGCATCCTGGTCAATCTGATGGCCAACGCCCGCCAAGCCATCGATCAGGGCGAGACGCACAAGGGCGTCGGCAAGGTCACCGCCGAACTCAAGACGGAGGAAGGCTTCGACATCCTTCGCCTCGTCGATGACGGGCCGGGCCTGCCGGAACGCGCCAGGTCGCACATCTTCCAGCCCTTCGCCGGCTCGGCGCGCGAGGGCGGCGCCGGTCTCGGCCTCGCCATCGCCCGCGAACTGGCTCAGGGCCACGGCGGCGACCTGACCCTGGTCGAAACCGGTCCCAAGGGCACGACCTTCGAGGTGAAGCTGCCGAAGGGCTCTTAGCAACACCCTTTGGCGACACCCTCGCGGCGCGGGTCGGCGCCGCCTTCGAGGCGGCCGTTCCGCAGGGTGATGCCGTGCAGGCCCGAGCCCTCGCCGCCGCGTCCGCCGAGTTTCACGTCCTTGGCCGCCAGGCCAGCGACGACACCCGGGGCGAACTTGTCAGGCTCGGAGCCGTAGAAACTGCCCAAGGCGATCAGGTTGGGCAGGTTGATGGCGTCCTGCACCGAGAGGTTCCAGTCGAACATTCCGACCAGGGTCTTGACCACATAGGAGGGGATGGCGAGGCCGCCCGGCGATCCCACCGCGGCGACGAAATTCCCCGCCCGATCCAAAACGATGGCTGGGGCCATCGACGATCTCGGGCGTTTGCGCGGACCTGGCGCATTGGCGGCCGGCCCGCCCTCCGGCCGGTTGGGCGCGAAGGAAAAGTCGGTGAGTTGGTTGTTGAGCATGAAGCCATCGACCATCCGCCCGTCGCCGAACACGCTCTCCACCGTGGTGGTCATCGAGACCACATTTCCCCAACGGTCGACGACCGTGAACGAGGAGGTGCCCCCCGGTTCGACGGTGGCGTCCGGTCCATCGGCGGGCGCTCCAGCCGGGTGACCGGACTCAGGCGCCGGGCCGGCGCTATCGCCAATCAGTTTGGCGCGGGCGGCCAGATAGGCTGGGTCGAGCAATCCCTCGACCGGGACTTTCACGAACGTCGGGTCGGCGACAAAGCGCAGGTCGTCGGCGTAGGCCAGGCGCTCGACCTGGGAGAACAGATACCAGCCCTCAGCCTCCGTCGGCCCGTGGGCGGCGATGTCGGTGTGTTCCATTAGGCCCAGCATCTCCAGCGTCACCACCCCGCCGGAGGGCGCGGGCGGCTCGCACACGGTCCAGCGCCGGTAGGCGCGGCAGAGGGCCGGGCCCTCATGGGGGCGATAGGCGGCGAGGTCCGCCAGGGTCATGGTTCCGGGAAGCGGATCCTTGGCCAGCCTGGCGACGATATCGGCGGCGATCGGTCCGGTAAGGAGGGCGGCCGGGCCCTCGGCGGCGATGCGGCGCAAGGTGGTCGCATAGGCGCGGTTTTTGAGCACGTCGCCGGCGACATACTTCTTGCCGTCGGCCTTGGTGAAATAGGCGCTGACGTCCGGCGTCTGCGCCTGTGGCTCGCGGCCAGCGATATAGTCGGCGAGCCGTGGGCTGACCAAGAAGCCGCCGTCGGCGAGGCGTTCACTGTCGGTGAACAGGTCCCGCCACGGCAGGCGGCCATGCTCTTTCTGGGCCAGGTGAAGCATCGCCACCGCGCCCGGGACGCCGGCCGAACGACCCGACAGCACCGCCTGGAAAAAGTTCAGCGGCTTGCCGTCCGCGCCCAGGAACAGGGCTGGCGACGCGCCGGCGGGAGCGAACTCGCGACCGTCATAGGCGGTCACATGCTTGGTTCGTGCGTCGTAAAAGACCATGAACGCCCCGCCGCCGACGCCGGAGCTTTGCGGTTCGACAAGGCCGAGCGTCGCCTGAATGGCTACCGCCGCATCCACCGCCGAGCCGCCGGCGCGCAGCACCTTCAACCCGGCCTCGGTGGCGATGGGGTTGGCGGCGGCGACCATGGCGTGTTGCGCCGCCGCCGGCGCGGCCCACAGGAGAACGAGGCTGAGGGCGGCGGCCAGACGCATGGCGCTTCTCACTTTCATGGCTGCGAACCCGAAGACCGTAGAAGGGTTTTGCGTGTGGCGAAACGTGGACAATCGGCCCCCGCCCGTGCCACCTCGATAAGGATGACGCCCGGACCCCGCAACCTGATCACCGATGTTCCCGGCATCGCCGTGGGTCAGGCGGCGGACGCGAAGGCGCGCTCGGGGGTTACCGTCATCCTGCCGGACGAGCGCGCGGTCGCCGCGGTCGATGTTCGGGGCGGCGGCCCCGGCACGCGCGAGACCGACGCCCTGGCGCCCGAGACCCTTGTCGAGGCGGTGGACGCCATCGTCCTCGCCGGTGGCTCGGTCTACGGCCTGGCCGCCGCGGACGCGGTCACCGCCTGGCTGGGCGACAAGGGGAGGGGTTTCGGCCTCGCGGCCGGCGCGCCACCGGCGCCGGTGGTTCCGGCCGCGATTCTCTATGATCTCGCCAACGGCGGCGACAAGGTCTGGGGCCGCGAGCCGCCCTACCGCGCCCTCGGCTTCGCCGCCGTGGCAGCTGCCGGCGCCGACTTCGCCCTCGGGACCGCCGGCGCCGGTGTCGGGGCCATGGCCGGGAGTCTGAAGGGCGGCGTCGGCTCGGCCTCCGTCGTCGGCGACGGATTTATTGTCGGCGCCCTGGCGGCGGTGAACAGCTTCGGGTCCGTCGTCGCGCCGGACGGTCGGGCTTTCTGGGCCGCGCCATTCGAAATCGCCGGTGAGTTCGGCGGCGTCACGCCCAGCCAGGCGCGCGTCCCTCCGGACGACTGGGGTCTGGCCAAGCGCGACCCGTCGCCCCAGACCAGCACCACCCTGGCCGTGGTCGCCGTGGACGCCATTCTCACCCCGGCCGAAGCTCGTCGCGTAGCGGTCATGGCCCAGGACGGGCTGGCGCGGGCGATCCGCCCGGTCCATGCGCCGTTCGACGGCGATGTCGTCTTCGTGCTCGCCACGGGCCACCGCGCCCTGGCCGAGCCGCGGGCGTTCAGCCTGACAGTGCTGGGCTCGCTCGCCGCCGATTGTCTCAGCCGCGCCATCGCCCGCGGCGTCTATGAAGCCACCGCCTGGCCCGGGGCGGACGTCGCGACCTGGCGCGATCTGCCGACGTCTTAGGGAAACAACAGCCGCGCCGCGCCCAACAAGGCCGGTTCGGGGTGGACGATCAGGGCGATGGGCACGGCGGCCAGCACCGGCTGAGCTCGACCC
>DATCEL010000188.1:0-4509 GCA_036510115.1 Caulobacteraceae bacterium | reverse complement strand
TTTGGGGAATCGCGCCGCCATACCGATTGATCACGTCTTGGAGGTCCTGTGGCACCGTCGAGGAACCGTGCATCACCAGGTGGGTATTGGGCAGTCGCCGGTGCACCTCCTCGATCACCTCCATGGCCAGAACCGCGCCGTCTGGCCGGCGCGTGAACTTGTAGGCGCCGTGGCTGGTGCCCATGGCGATGGCCAGTGCGTCGACCTCGGTCGCTCGCACGAAATCAACCGCCTGCGCCGGATCCGTGAGAAGTTGATCGTGGGAGAGCTTGCCCTCGGCGCCGTGGCCGTCCTCCTTCTCACCCATGCCCGTCTCTAGGCTGCCGAGAACGCCGATCTCGCCCTCCACTGACGCCCCGATCCAATGCGCCATGTCGACGACCCGGCGGGTGATGCCCACGTTGTAGTCATAGGACGCTGGCGTCTTGCCGTCGGACTCAAGGCTGCCGTCCATCATCACGCTGGTAAAGCCGTGCTGGATGGCGGTCGCGCAGGTGGCTTCGTCATTGCCGTGATCCTGATGCATGCACAGCGGCGTGTCGGGGTAGAGCCTGACCAGGGAGTCGATCAGGCCGGCGAGGACGATGTCGTTGGCGTAGGCGCGCGCGCCGCGGCTGGCCTGGATGATCACCGGCGCGCCGACGGCATCGGCGGCCTCCATGATCGCCAGGCCTTGTTCCATGTTGTTGATGTTGAACGCCGGCACTCCGTAGCCATGCTCCGCGGCATGATCCAGCAGTTGCCGGAGAGTAATCCGCGCCATCGCGTAGTCCCTATTTTGAAGCTCTTCGCGCTCTCAGAGGTGAAACTCTACCCTTGGCCGATCAGGCTTGCAAAGCGACGGCCGACATCAGGCGCTCGGTCGCGGCCGGGCGAGGGTCGCCATCTGTCCGAACAGAGTGGCGATGTCGGCGTGCGCGCGTTCCCCGGAGAATTCGCGGTAGAGGCTGGCCACATTGACGACGATGCGTTCGCCGTCGCCCCACGCGTCATAGTCACTCATGTCGATATCACGGGCGGCGTCGAATGCGGTGAGGCCGGCGTCGAAGCGCTTCCTCGCCTCGTCCCGCACAAAAACGAGATAGTCGCGCACGGCGGCCACGCCGCGCTTGTCAGTGATCGGCCCGTGTCCGGGCACCACCGTCTCCACATCCATGGCCAGGATCCTGTCGCAGGCGGCGATCCAGTTGCCAACCGGCCCTTCCCACATGATCGGATGGCCCTCGATGAATAGGATATCGCCCGTGAAGACTGTCTTGTCAGCGGGCACATGGACGAGGGCGTCGCCAAGCGTGTGGGCGGGGCCGACGTGAAGGATGTGGACGATCTTGCCGCCCACCGCGCGGGTGAGTTCGGTCTCGAATGTCGTGGTCGGCAAGGTCTGGGTCACGCCCTTGAAATCGAAGGCGCCGAAGATGCGGGTAAGATAAGCGCCCGCTTCGCCCATTGCGGGCGCGGTCTCGATGATGGCGGCCAGGCGCTCTGGACCCTCGCGCTTCATGGCCTCGGCGGCGAGGGTGTGAGCGATAATTTCAGCGCCTTCGCAACACGCGTTGCCAAAGCAATGGTCGCCATTGTGATGGGTGTTGACCAGCATATCGATCTTGGCTGTCGCTTTCGGCTCGGCGCGCCTCATCGCGGCCAGCATTTCGCGCGTCAGCGGCATGTCGAACAGGGTATCGACCAGCAGGGATTCGCCCTGATCGACGATCAGCCCGGCGTTGGACCAGCCCCAGCCGCCGTCCGGCTGCAGCCACGCATAGCCGCCGGCGCCGAGGTCGTGCAGGCCCTTGGTGTAGGCGAAGCGTCCCAGACCGAGCGACATGAGCAGCTCCCCGAAAGGCGTCTGGACTACGCTATTGTCGTCAGGTCTCCAAGGCGGCGACGCCCGGCAAGGTCTTGCCCTCGAGCCACTCAAGAAAGGCGCCTCCGGCGGTCGAGACAAAGGTGAAGTCATCGACCACGCCCGCGTGCTTCAGGGCGGCGACGGTGTCGCCGCCGCCGGCGACGGCGATCAGCTTGCCGGCCTTGGCCAGAGTCGCCGCATGGCGCGCGGCGGCCACCGTGGCGTGATCGAACGGCGGGGTTTCGAACACCCCGAGCGGCCCGTTCCAGACCAGGGTTTTCGCCGCATCCATCGCCGCATTGAGTCTGGCGACGGTCTTGGGCCCGGCGTCGAGAATGCGTTCGTTGTCGTCGATCTCACCTAATTCGCGAACGCGGGCGGCTTCGCCTGGCGCGGCCCGTTCGGCGACGACGATGTCGATGGGAAGCAGCAGCTCGCATCCGCCCACGGCCGCGGCGTCGATGATGTCTCTCGCCACGCCCGTCAGCTCGTGTTCGCAGTAGGAGGCAGCGACGTTCCAGCCCTGGGCAGCGAGGAAGGTGTTGGCCATGCCGCCGCCGATCGCGAGCTGGTCAAGCTTGCCGACGAGGTTGCGCAGCAGGTCGAGCTTGGTCGAGACCTTCGAGCCACCGACGACTCCCAGCACCGGACGCCGGGAGTGACCGAGCGCCGCGTCGAGCGCCTCGAGCTCGGCGCGCATCGCGTCGCCGGCATAGGCCGGCAGCAGACGGGCGACGCCGTCTGTCGAGGCGTGGGCGCGGTGGGCGGCGGAGAACGCGTCGTTCACATAGAGATCGCCGTTGGCGACGAGTTGGCGCGCGAAGTCCGCGTCGTTGGTTTCCTCGCCGGCGTGGAAACGCAGGTTTTCGAGCAGCAGGACGTCGCCGTCCTTCATCGTCGCGATCGCGGTTGAAGCTGCTTCGCCAGTGCAATCGTCGACGAAGATCACCGGAACGCCGACGAGCTTGGCGAGCGGCGCCACCACCGGCCGAAGGCTCATACTCTCGACGCGCTTTCCGCGGGGGCGATCGAAATGGGCCATCAAGATTACCTTGGCTCCGCCTTGGCGCAGACGAGCGATGGTGGGCAACGCCGCGCGCAGGCGCGTGTCGTCGGAGACCACGCCATCGGCCATGGGGGTGTTGAAATCGACGCGCACCAGGGCGCGTCGTCCCTCGAGCGGTATCCCCTCGAGCGTTCGAAAGCTCACCTCAGGCGATCGCGGCCATGGCCAGGGCGACGTCGGCCATGCGGGTCGAGAAACCCCACTCGTTGTCGTACCAGGCGAGCACGCGCACCAGATGGCCGTCGATCACCTGGGTCTGGGGCAGAGCCACCGTCGCCGAGGCGGCGATGTGATTGAGGTCGCTGGACACCAGCGGGTCGTTGGTGACGTGCAGGACGCCCCTCAGAGGCCCCGACGACGCCGCGGCGGTCATGGCTTCATTGACCTCGTCGCGGGTCACCGCGCGGCCGGGCACGACTTTTAGATCCACCACCGAGACGTTGGCCGTCGGCACGCGGATCGAGGAGCCGTCGAGCTTTCCGGCCAACTCGGGCAATACGAGTCCCAAGGCCTTGGCCGCCCCCGTGGACGTGGGGATCATCGACAGCGCCGCCGCGCGCCCCCGATAGAGATCGCGGTGAAGAGTGTCCTGAGTGGGTTGGTCGGAAGTATAGGCGTGGACCGTGGTCATGTAGCCGCGTTCGACGCCGCAGAGATCGAGCAGCACCTTGGCCACCGGCGCCAGACAGTTGGTGGTGCACGAGCCGTTGGAAACCACCAGATCATTGGCCGTCAGGCTGGCATGATTGACGCCGAAGACGACGGTCTTGTCGGCCCCGTCGCAGGGCGCCGAAACCAGCACCTTGCGTGCTCCGGCCTCGAGGTGGGCCGCCGCGGGATCCCTGGAGGTGAACAGGCCGGTGCATTCCAGAGCGATGTCGACGCCCATCTCCTTGTGCGGCAGCTTGGCCGGCTCGCGGACGGCCGTGACTCTGATCGGACCGAGGCCGACGTCGAGGCTCTCGCCTGCTACCGAGACCAGGCCGGGGAAGCGGCCGTGCACCGAATCGTAGCGCAGCAGGTGGGCGTTGGTCTCCACCGGCCCGAGATCGTTGATCGCCACCACCTCGATGTCGCCCCTGGCGTGCTCGACGATCGAGCGCAGGACGAGGCGTCCGATGCGGCCAAAGCCGTTGATCGCGACGCGGACAGTCATGGCGGTGGTCCCCTTGGGTGCGTGGATGCCGGGCCGTTTCGCGGTCTGGTGGGCCTAAGTCAAGGGCGAACGGCCAGCCCGGGGACTTGCGCGCCACGGCCCGACGCAACGCGATCGAACGAGCACGCTTACAAGTCGGATATCCACCCGAACTACAGGCCACGCGCGATGATCGGTAGGCTTGACCCAGATTTCATTGGGCCGGGATGCCAGCCCACCGGCTCAAACAGTCCCGTCCGTCAAACGGGCGATATGACTCCCGTCCTCCGGCGCGACATCCGCAGGGCGCCGCCGAGGCCGCCGAAACCGGCGAGCATCAAGGCCCAGGCCGCAGGCTCGGGAACGGCGGTGAGCGACACCGCCGTCAGTTCATTGCCCTCGGCGGGGTTGCCGCCGATGTCGTTGGAGGTGAAGGTCAGAACCTCCGAGGTGCTCGTCGCC
>DATCEL010000187.1:0-16881 GCA_036510115.1 Caulobacteraceae bacterium | reverse complement strand
CGTAGCGGCCGAAGACGCCGCCCGGCGCGATCAACAAGGCCAACAGCGCCGCGCCGACGGTGAATCCGATCGGCGCGACCGCCGGGGCGAGCCAGCGCCAGCGGGCGGAGACAATCTCCGCCCCCGCCGCCGCGCAGATGGCGATCGACGGATAGAGCGGCGCCGGCCAATGGGCCTGGACGCGGTCATGCAGGCTGTGGACGACGAGGTACAAAGCGAGGGGAGCGCCGACGAGAACGAACGGCCGAAGATCCATCCCCGACGACCGGCCGCGCCCGAAGGCCGCCGCCACGGCGAAGCAGGCGATGAGTGGATTGAGAAGCAGCGCCTGGCCCACGAGCAGTTCAACGAGATAACGCGGCGCGAACTGACGCGGCGCGATGCGCCCAAATTGCCTGGCGAAAGTCAGCCACTGATGGTCGGCGTTCCAGACAACGTTGGCGGCGAACACCGCGGCGGCCAGCAGCATCGCCAGCCATGGCCCAGGCGCGCGCAACGACGCCCTCTCTTCCCGGCTGCACAAGAGCCACAGCACCATGCCCGGGGCCATGAACAGCGCAGAATATTTGGCGAGACAGGCGAGGCCCGCCGTCAGGCCGGCTACGGCCCACCAGGCCACGGCGCCGGAGCGGTTCGCCCTGAGCGCGCAGTCCAACGTCAAAGCCCAGAAGAGGCTCGCCGGGGCGTCCGGCACGGCGAGAAATCCGCCAGCGAGCACGAGGATGGTGGCGTTGAACCAGATGCCCGCGCGCCCGGCGAGCCGCCTATCAGCGCCAGCCAGCCGCGCCAGGTCGAAGACGAGAAAGCTGGTGGCGGCGGTGGACAGGATTGGCAGCAGACGAACGCCGAGCGCCGTGTCCCCCGCGACATGGCGGCCTAGCCAGATCCACCAGGCAATCATCGGCGGGTGGTCGTAGTAGCCAAACGCGGGCGAGAACGACCAAAGCCGGTAGTAGGCCTCGTCCTCGGTGAGATGGGTGAGCCCGCCGACCACCAGGCGAAGGATTAGGGTGACGCCGACGACGGCGATCAGACCTGCCGGCGGCAGCCTGGCTTCACCAGACGGCGAGAGAGGTGCTGACATAGTTCCACACCGCCCCAAACACCGCGCCGGCCACGGTCGCCAGCCACCAGACATGAAGCCCCTTATAGGCGAGGTCGGCCACGGCGATGTTGGCGACGAGCCCCACGCCGCACAGAGCGGCGAAGCGCAAGAATCCGACGACGAGCTTCAGTCCACGAAGCCGTCGATCGCGATAGGTGATCTCATTGTTGATAAGATAGTTGGAAGTCATGGCGATGACCGCGCCAATCCCTTGGGCCATGGCGAAATGGAGGCCAAGGCGCAAGCCAATCTTGGCCACCGCCAGATTGACGATGAGACCGCTGGCCCCGACCACAAAGAACAGCAGGGCGCGGGGCGGGAGGAGACCGCCGCTCAGCTTGTTGACGACGAGCCCGAGATAGTCGCTCACCGCCATGGCGTCGAGTTTGCTCTCGCCGGCATGGCGGGCGTGGAAATCGTATGGCAGCTCGAGGATGCGCAAGGGTTCGGCGCGCGAGGCGATCAGATCGAAGAGTATCTTGAACCCCTGGTCCGACAGGCGTGGCGCGACCTCGTCGAAGATAGGGCGACGAACCATGAAGAAGCCGCTTACCGGATCGCTGACTTCGGCGCGCAGAGCCACGCGGGCCAGGCGATTGGCGAAGCGGCTTCCCGCGCCGCGCACCACCGAAAGGCCGGCCGCCGCGCTCCCCTCCCCCACATAACGGCTGCCGATCACCAGATCGGCTCTGTCTTCGCGCAGCGCGGCGAGCATGGCCGGCAGCAGGGTTTCGTCATGCTGCAGATCGGCGTCGATGACCGCGACATAGGGCGCGGCGCTGGCCATCGCCCCCTCGATGACGGCGCCGGCGAGACCTCGACGTTTCAGGCGCCTCAAACAGGAAACGCGGGCATCGGCGAGCGCCAAGCTCTTGGCGGCCGTCGCCGTTCCATCTGGCGAATCGTCATCGACCACGATGAGTTGCCAGCGGACGCCAACCAGCGCCCGGTCCAGCCGTTCGGCGAGCATGGCGAGATTGGCCGCTTCGTTGAAGGCTGGAGCCACGACGGTCAGCTCGAACGGCGGCAGCGCGCCAGCGATCGCGGGCAAACGAATCGGTTCCGGCTCCGAGAGCGGCGACATCCCCCGGATGTATCGGGCTTGGCGCCCTTCCACTAGAGCCTGATGCGTTTGCACGGAACAGATGCAAGCGTTGAATCAGGCTCTACACTTTTGATTCTAGAGCAAATTATCCACGTTCAGATGATTCCATCTGAACGTGATTTGCTCTAGTGTGACGGTTCAGCGCGGTTTCTTGGATTGAAGTTTGGTCACTGAGGACGAGATTGTCGTCGAGGCGCGCGGTCACCTCTGCCCGACGCCGACCTTGCGCCTACGTCGGGCGGCGGAACGTGCTCCCGCGGGAACCGTCCTGAAGCTTGTCGCGGACGATCCCATGGCGAAAATCGACGCGCCACATTTTGCTGGTGAGGCAGGGCTGGAGGTTCTGAGCATCAGCGACGAAGCTGGCGTTGTGACCGTGCGGGTGAGGAAGCCGGTCTGAGACAATTGGTGGGAGAGGAAAGGATCGCGGCGCGCCGTGGGGGACGACGCGCCGCCAGGAACTTCTCCTGGCCGATCTCCGCCGCAACGAGGGACGGGGGAGCGCGAATGGCGACCGACGACAAACAACTAAGCTTCGCCGACTGAACCCAGCATGAACGCCGTGGTTATTTGGCCGTCACCCCGCCGGTGCGTTGGCTGGCGCCGTCAGAGCGCGCCCTGACTTTGCAGCGCTTCGATTTCGGCGGCCGAAAAGCCCCAGTCGCCAAGCGCTGCGTCGTTATCAGCGCCGATGGCTGGAGGCGGTCCGGTGACCGCGCCGGGCGTGGCGGAAAACCGGGGCGCCGGCGCGGGCTGGGTGACCCCGGCGACCTCGACGAAGGTTTCGCGGGCGACGTTGTGCGGGTGGCTGGGCGCCTCGTCCATGTCGAGCACGGGCGCGAAACAGACATCGGTGCCGTTCATGATCTTGCACCATTGATCACGACTCTTGGTGGCGAAGACCGCGGCCAGCCTTTCCCGCTTGGCAGGCCACGCCTCGCGATCCATCTGCGACTTGAAGTCTGGATCGGTAATGCCTGTTTTTTCTAGTAAAAGCGCATAGAATTGCGGTTCGAGCGAGCCGATCGAAACCCAGCCCCCGTCCGCGCACTGGTAGGTGTCATAGAAATAGGCGCCGCCATCGAGAAGATTCGCGCGCCGCTCGCCTCGCCACACGCCGGCGGCCTTCATGCCGTAGAACATGGCCATCAGCGAAGCAGCGCCATCGCTCATCGAGCAATCGATGACCTGTCCCTGGCCGCTTGAGCGGGCGTGCAGCACGCCGGCGAGCAGACCGAAAGCGAGGTAGAGGGCGCCGCCGCCGAAATCGCCGACCAGGTTCAGAGGCGGGATGGGTTTGTCCTTGGTTCCAATCGCGGCCAGCGCGCCGCTGATGGCGATATAGTTCATGTCATGGCCGGCGGCGTGGGCGAACGGGCCGCTCTGCCCCCATCCGGTCATGCGGCCGTAGACAAGTTTCGGATTGCGGGCGAGCGCCACGTCCGGGCCCAGCCCCAACCGCTCCATGACCCCCGGACGGAATCCCTCGAACACGGCGTCGGCGGATTCCATCAACCTTAGACAGGTCTCGACCGCGGCGGGCGTCTTCAAGTCCATGGCTATCGAGCGGCGGCCACGGGCGGTGACATCGGCCGGCGAGCCCCGCCCGGACCCCTTGCGGTCGATGCGAACGACATCGGCGCCAAGATCCGAGAGCAGCATGCCGCAGAAAGGCCCCGGACCGATCCCGGCAAACTCGACGATCTTCAGGTCAGTTAGGGGGCCCTGGCGCACGAATGATCCTTTCAATCGGTCTTTCGGCGAGATTTGAACGGCTGCCGCACGGTCACGCAAGCTTACCCTTCGCGGGCGACGCCGACGCGTCTAGGATCGGCCACAGGCCCGGAAAAGGAATCGCTGCAGCATGGGACCCGGAATGCACGGCCAAAGCCAGCTTTACGGCGTCGTCTTCACCTTGGTGATCGCCGTCGGCGTGATGTTGATGCGCAACCGGAGACCGCGTCGCCTGCGCCTCGAGGCGATGTGGATCCGACCGTTGATCTTTATCGCCCTGGTCGCCGCTACCTTCGCCACCGCCCCGGTCCCGACCGGCGCGGCGCCGATCTCGGTTCTGCTATTGGCCCTCGCGCTCGGCGTAGCGGCGGGCTGGTTCAGAGGTCGGTCGATGCGCATCGACGTCCACCCTGAGACGCACGACATCAGCGCTCAAGCCTCGCCGGTGGGCATGTTGTTCATTCTCGCCTTGCTCGGCGTTCGCATGGCTTTGCGCGACGCGGCCATGACCACCCCGGTCGCGGGCCTGCCGGCCGCCGTCATCGCCAATTCACTGATTTTGCTCGCCGGAGCGATGATGGTCACCCAGAGCCTGGAGATGTGGTTCCGCGCCAGACGGCTGCTCGGCGAAGCTCAGGCGGCCAAGGCGCAATCTGTATCGCCCGGAAGCAAGCCGATCGTGAGTTAGGCGGCTCTCGCCAGGCGGGCGATGTCCGCCAACACCCGTTCCGCCGCCGCGAGTCGCGCTTTCGGCGTCGCCCATTCGCCTTTCACCGACAGTTTCTGATCGGGGCGAAGACGCCAGGCCATGGGATGCTGCTGGATGAAAGCCACAAGTCCGGCTGGGTTGGCGAAATGATCACCGCGGAAGGTGACGACGGCGCCGCGGGGCCCGACGTCGATCTTGGCGACGTTCGCCTCGCGGCACAGACCCTTGATGGCGACCACCTTGAGCAGCTGATCGGCCTCCGCCGGCAGTGGTCCGAAACGGTCGATGAGTTCGGCCGCGAGAGCCTCGCGATCATCGGCGCGCTCGGCTTCCGAAAGCCGTCGATAGAGCGCCAGGCGAACGTTGAGGTCTGGCACATAGGCTTCGGGGATCAGCACCGCCGCGCCGGTGTTGATCTGCGGCGACCAGCCTCGATCGGACGCGAGTTCGGACGTGGCGCCCGCAGTCTTGAGCTCGCTGACCGCGTCCTCCAGCATCTGCTGGTAAAGCTCCACGCCGATCTCGCGGATATGCCCTGACTGGGCCTCACCGAGCAGATTGCCGCCGCCGCGGATGTCGAGGTCGTGGCTGGCCAGTTGGAAACCGGCGCCGAGGCTGTCGAGCGATTGCAGGACATGCAAACGCCGTTCGGCCGCGGCCGTGATCGGTCGTTCGAAGGGCGTCACCAGATAGGCGTAGGCGCGCGCTTTCGCCCGACCGACCCGTCCACGCAACTGGTAGAGCTGGGCGAGACCGAACATGTCGGCCCGGTGAACGATAAGGGTATTGGCGGTGGGAATGTCGAGGCCGGATTCGACGATGCTGGTGGAGAGTAAGACGTCGTACTTGCCCTCGTAGAAGGCGGCCATGACATCTTCCAGACGCGTCGGCGCGAGTTGGCCGTGACCGACGACGAATTTGATCTCGGGCACTTGCTCGCGCAGGAACCGCTCGAGTTCGGGCAGATCCTTGATCCGCGGGGCCACATAGTAGGCCTGCCCACCGCGGAACTTCTCGCGCAGCAGGGCCTCGCGAATCGATATCGGGTCCTGCGGGGTGACAAAGGTGCGCACCGCAAGTCGATCCACCGGCGGGGTGGCGATGATCGACATTTCCCGAATGCCAGAGAGCGCCATCTGCAGGGTGCGCGGTATCGGCGTCGCAGTGAGCGTCAAGACGTGGACCTCCGCGCGCAACGCCTTCAGCGCCTCTTTGTGCTTGACCCCGAAGTGCTGTTCCTCGTCGACGATGACCAGGCCGAGGTCCTTGAATCGGACCTGCTTCGAAAGCACCGCGTGGGTGCCGATGACGATCTCGACGTCACCCTTCTCAAGCGCCTCGCGCGTGGCCTGGGCTTCGGCGGCAGGCGCCATGCGCGAGAGGCGGGCGATGCGCACCGGCCAACCCTGAAACCGCTCCTTGAACGTCGCCAGATGCTGCCTGGCCAGCAGAGTGGTCGGACAGACCATGGCGACCTGACGTCCGCTCATGGCCATGACGAAAGCGGCGCGCAGGGCGACCTCGGTCTTGCCGAAGCCGACATCGCCACAGATCAAGCGGTCCATAGGTCTGCCCGAGGCCAGATCGGCCAATACGTCGCCGATGGCGTTTAGCTGGTCCTCGGTTTCCTCATAAGGGAAGCGGGCGCAGAATTCCTCGAACAGGCCGTGCGGCGGTTCGGTCGCTTCGGTCTCGCGGGTCGCCCGGTTGGCGGCGATGCCGATCAGACCTTCGGCCATGTCGCGCAGGCGTTCCTTGGCCCTCGCCTTGCGCGCCTGCCAGGCGGCGCCGCCCAGCCGATCGACCGCGACGCCTTCGCTCTCGGCGCCGTAGCGGGTCAGAAGATCGATGTTCTCGACCGGCAGGTAGAGCTTGGCTTCATCGGCGTAGTGAAGTTCGAGGCAATCGTGCGGCGCGCCCAATATCTCAAGGGTGCGCAGGCCTTCATACCGGCCAATCCCGTGATCGATGTGGACGACGAGATCCCCCTGGGAGAGCGCCGTGGCTTCCGCGAGAAAGTTGGACGCGCGCCGTCGGCGGCGCGGGCGCGCCAGGCGGTCGCCGAGGATGTCGGTCTCTGAAATGACCGCCAGGTCGTCGGTCTCGAAACCCGCTTCCAGGGGCAGGACCGCCCGCTGAAGCTTCCTGGGGTCGGCCGCCTTGGCCGCCTGCCAGCAGGGCGCCAGCGGAATATCTGTCAGGCCATGATCGGCCAGCATGCCCGCGAGACGCTCGGACGAGCCCTCCGACCAGGAGGCGAAGATCACCCGCTTGCCACCCGCGGTGAGCGCGCGGGCGTGGCTGGCGGTGGCCTCGAAGAGATTGACGCTGTCCTGGCTTCGCTCGGCTGAGAAAGCCCGACCAAGCTTGGCGCCCATGTCGATCACGCTCGCGCTCTGCTCGCGCTGGAGGGGCGTGAACTGGCGACTGGGATGCTCGCCGAGGCGCGCCGACCATTCGCCGTCGTCGAGATAGAGCGCCCCGGGCGGCAAGGCGCGATAGTGGACCCTTCGCTCGGCTTGCGCGCGGGCTTGATAGGCGTCGGCAATCGTCGCCAGTCGCTCGTCCCGCGCCTCGAGAGTCAGGTGATCGACGCCGACCAGAGCCCCCTCGGGCAGATAGTCGAACACTGTCTCCAGGCGCTCGTAGAACAGCGGCAGCCAATGCTCCATGCCGGCCCGGCGGCCGCCCGCGCTCACCGTCTCATAGAGAGGATCATCGCCCGGTGAGCCGAATGCGGTAAGATACCCGGTGCGAAAGCGCGCAATGGCGCCGTCGTCGAGGAGGCCCTCGCTCACGGGTAGCAGGTCGATGGATTTGAGCTGGCGTGTCGATCGCTGGGTCTCGCGATCGAAGGCGCGAATGGACTCCAAGGTATCGCCGAAGAGATCGAGGCGAACGGGCTCCGCCGCCCCCGGCGAAAAGACGTCAATCACGCCGCCACGCACGGCGAATTCTCCGCGCTCGGAGACCGTGGAGGCGCGCTGATAGCCGTTGATGGCGAAATGACGCTCCAGTTCGGCAAGATCGACCGTGTCGCCGATGTTCGTGGACCACGCCGCATCGACCACCGCCTTTCTGGGTGGAACGCGCTGCATGAGAGCGGATGCGGTGGTGATGAGAAGCGTCGCGCGCTTGGCGTCCAGGCCCCGCGCGAGGCGCGTGAGCACCGCCATGCGCTCGGCGGCGCAGCCGGCGGATGGACCGACCCTGTCGTAGGGCAGACAATCCCAAGCCGGGAAGTCGAGAATTTCGGTCTCCGGAGCGAAGAACGTCATGGCCTCGGCGAAAGCCTGGGCGCGCGAGCCATCGCGAGCGACGAACACGCTAAGTCCCCCCCGCGCGCGGCAAATGTCGCCCATGACCAGGGCGTCGAAGCCCTCAGGCGCGCCGCAGAGTTCAAGCGCGCCCGGCGCGCGCGCAAAGGTTTTCAGGTCTTCGGAACGGGACAACAGTTCAGCCTTCCGCCCTAGCCGCCGCGCGGAGTCTGGCCGGACCACGCGCTCTGCCGCAAGGCCGCCATGACCCCATCATCGAATTCCACCGGCGTGGGCGTCGTCCCCAGAATCCAGCCGTAAAGGTCCTGGTCATTCACCTCCAACAGGCGCTCAAAGCTGGAGAGATCCGTCGCGCTCATGCCGCCGGCGCGGGCGTCCGCGAAGGGGCCCAGAATCAAATCCGCCTCGCGAAAGCCCCGCCGCCAAGCGCGCAATCGCGCCCGCCTTATCCGCGCCTCATCCATTCTCGGCTCCGGCGTCGCGGAAATAGGGTTCGACCGGACCTTTGAGCTTCACCGTCATGGGCTTTCCGCGCCGATCCATGGTCTGGCCGACGCTCAACCGCACCCAGCCCTCGCTGACGCAGTATTCCTCGACGTTGGTCTTCTCGAGGCCCTTGAATCGAATGCCAATGCCACGCTCGAGTAGCGCGGGGTCATGAAACGGGGACTGAGGATCGACCGACAGGCGGTCAGGTGGCGTTTCGGTCATGGCGGGTCTCGAAAATCAGAGTGGGGCGCTAGATAGCCGCTCAGGCGGCGGCATGAAACGCCATTCGAGACGACGGGCGCCACGAAACAGATATAGTCGCGCCATGCGTCCGCCCGCGCTCTTTCCTCTCTTCGCGCCCATGGCCAGCCTCAAGGGCGTCGGCCCGCGCGTCGCGCCCTTGCTCGAACGCGCCGCCGGACCGCTGGTGCGCGACCTCCTGTTCCTGGCCCCGCATACGCTGGTTTTCCGCCGAGCGAGCACGGTTTCCGACGCGCGCGAGGGCGAGGTCCAGACATTGCGACTGACGATCGCCGCTCATGAGCGGCCGATCAGGCCCTCGGCGCCGTGGAAAATTCGCGCTTTCGACGACACGGGGTTCATCACCCTGGCGTTCTTCAAGGGCCATGGGCCGCATTTGGAGCGAGCCCATCCGCCGGGCGCCGTCCGCATGGTCAGCGGCAAGATGGAGACCGACCGCTACGCGGGCGCGCCGCAGATCGTCCATCCTGACTACATTCTCCCGCCGGAGCGGGCGGGAGATATTCCGGAAGTCGAGCCAATCTACCCGACGACCGCCGGCCTCCCGTCGCGGACTTTGCGCCGGTTCATCGGCGAAGCCCTGGAACGCGCGCCGCCACTGGCCGAATGGGGCGATCCAGCCTTCATCGCCAGAGAGGGTTGGCCGACCTGGCGTGAGGCCCTGGCCGCGCTGCACACCCCAAAGACGGAAGCCGATCTTTCCCTCGCCTCCCCGCATCGTCGCCGCTTGGCTTTCGACGAACTCCTGGCCCATCAACTCGCGCTCGCCCAGCGCAAGGCGCACGCCCGGAGCGAGCCGGCGCCGCGAATCCCTGCAAGCGCATTGTCGGACAGGGTCGACGCCGCCCTGCCCTTTCGCCTGACCGGCGCCCAGAAACGCACGCTCGGCGAGATTCGCACCGATCTCGCATCCGGCCAACGCATGACGCGGCTCATCCAGGGTGACGTCGGCGCCGGCAAGACGGTCGTCGCCATGCTGGCCATGCTCGACGTCGCCGCCGCCGGCTTGCAGTCGGTATTGATGGCCCCCACCGAGATCCTGGCCAGACAGCACTTTGAAACCCTCTCTGGCCCCCTGGCGTCGCAGGGCGTTCTCGCGGTGCTGTTGACCGGGCGGGACAAGGGCGCCACGCGGGCAGCCAAGCTTGCCCAGATCGCCGACGGGCGGGCGGCCGTGGCCGTCGGCACCCACGCCCTGTTCCAGGACGACGTCGCCTTTGCCGCCTTGGCGTTCAATGTCATCGACGAGCAGCATCGGTTTGGCGTGTCCGAACGCGGCCGATTGCAGGCCAAGGGCGTCAGCGTCCATCTTCTGGCCATGTCGGCCACGCCCATTCCGCGCACCCTTGAGCTGACCGCCTTTGGCGATCTGGACATTTCGCGCCTGGACGAGAAGCCGCCCGGACGCACACCGGTGGCCACCCGCGCGGCGCCCATGCCGCGCCTCGCCGAAGTCGTCGCCCGCCTGGCCAGCGCGGTCGCCGCTGGCGCTCAGGCCTTCTGGATATGCCCGCTGGTTTCAGATTCCGAGGTGCTCGATCTCGCGGCGGCCGAGGCGCGGGCGGCGGCCCTGAAATCTGTCTTCGGCGACAAGGTCGGCTTGGTTCACGGCCGCCTCGCGTCGGCCGAAAAAGACCGGGTGATGACTGATTTCGTGGACGGACGACTGCAGGTGTTGGTCGCCACCACCGTGGTCGAGGTGGGCGTCGACGTGCCGGCGGCGACGATCATGATCATCGAACAGGCCGAGCGCTTCGGCCTCGCTCAACTCCACCAATTGCGAGGTCGGGTGGGCCGGGGAACGGGCGAAAGCAGTTGCGTGCTGCTCTATGATCCGCCGCTCTCCGAAGTTGCTTTGCGCCGTCTCGACATTCTTCGGCGTACGGACGATGGCTTCGTGATCGCGGAGAAGGATCTGGAGCTGCGCGGCGGTGGAGACCCGCTTGGCCTCGCCCAGAGCGGCTTTCCGGCCTACCGCCTGGTCGATCCGGTGGCGCACCGCGACCTCATCCGAGTGGCGGCGGACGACGCCCGGCTGATCCTGGCGCGAGACCCTCACCTGAGTTCTCCGCGCGGGCAGGCGGTGGCGACGCTGCAGGCGCTATTCGACTGGCGGGTTGGTTCAGCGCTCAACCAGGCTGGCTAGCTCGGTAAGCCGCCGCGCGGGCGAGCGAATCCGCCTCGAGGTCGGCCCAGAAAAGATTGTAGGGCGGCGAGCGCAGGCGGTCCGCCCAGGATCCCCGCGGTTGAAGGGAACTGCTTCTCGGCCGGCTGACCCTGAGGATACCGCCGACACATTGAGCTCCGACCTGTCGAACCATGAAGCCGGGCCGCGCGCCCCACTCCAGTCCGCTTGCGTTGGCTGCCCCAAGATTGAGCCTGGACGGCGCATTGTCGTTCACCGCCGCGCCCAGCAGCGGATTGACGCACAACACCGGCGCACGAGCCAAATTCGTCAGATGGCCGTCGGAGTCCCAAACCTTGCTGCGCGTAAGCACGTTGATCACCCGCGAAAAGTCACCTTGGTTGGCCGAGATCCAAGCGACGACACAGCCCGCTTCGTCACGACGCTGGCAAGCGGGGACCGTGGCGCCCGCCGGGAAATCGTCGGCGCGGGTGACGGTCTCGATCAGATAGGCGGCGACCAACCTTCGTCGAAGCGCCGGATCGGGTTCGATCTCATCTTTCAAGAGCCGCGCGGCCAACTCACCGCCCTGCTCCACACCGACCAATACGAACGGCCGACCCGTGCTGAGGTGAGTGAGGTAAAAGTCGAACGCCGCTCGCACGTCGCGGTAGGCGAATTCGCGAGCGTCGATCGCGTCGTCGAAGACGGTGAGGGAGGTATAGAGGCTGGCCTGCCGATAGCGCGGTGCGAAGACCGCGCCGGCCGCCGCGAAGGGCGCGACATAGTTGGGCGCGACCACCCGGGTGTAGAGGTCGGCCGCGGTTTTATCGCCGATCGGGCCGTTCCAGTCCTTGCCACCGTCGAAGGTGGTTGGATGGATGAAGAACACATCGACGCCAGTCGCGCGCGCCGGGCCCGGTAGCTGGTCCCAAGCATTCGTCCGGGCGTAGTCGGGAGGGAGCGGCGGCCGGTAGACAGTATAGGGCACCTTGGGATCGAGGAACGCCTCGAGGATATCGTCGCGCCAGATGAACACGGCGGCGAGGATCAGCGCCGCCAAGCAAACCGTCAAAAGCGCCAACCAAAACCGCAAACCGCGCCGGGCCATGGCTTCCGATACATGAGAGCGGCCCGGTGCGCGAGCGGGGCTCAACGGTAGGGGTCTGGGCCCGCGAGAAAGTTGGTGACGTAGTCGGTAACGCCATCCTCGAGCGAGGCGAATGGGTCCAAATAACCGGCATCGCCGAGGCGCTGAATCCGCGCCTCGGTGAAATATTGATACTGATCCCGCAGGCCCGCGGGCATGTCGATGAATTCGATACGCGGCTCCCGGCCCGCGGCGTGAAAGACAGCGGTCGCGAGTTCATGAAAGCTTCGCGCCTTACCTGAGCCGAGATTGAACAATCCGCTCACGTCGCCACGATGAAACAGCCAGGCGACCACCTTGGCGATGTCACGAACGTAGATGAAATCCCGCCGCTGACCGCCATCCGGATAGGCCTCGCGATAGGAGCGGAATAACTTTACCGGCGCCCCAGAGGCGACGTCGGGCCAAATTTTCGCGACAACCGAGCGCATGGCGCCCTTGTGACCCTCGTTGGGTCCGTAGACGTTGAAGAACTTCAGGCCTGCCCACTGATGCGGCGCCGCGCCGCGGCCGACTTGCCGGATGGCGTGAAGGTCGAACAGGGCCTTCGACCATCCGTAGGCATTGAGGGGACGCAGAGCTGACAGCGCGGCGAGGCTTGGGTCATCGTCGAACCCCGAACCATCGCCATAGGTCGCGGCCGATGATGCGTAGATAAACCGTCGGCCATGGCGGGCGGACCAGTCAAAGAGATCACGCGAAAGGCAAAAGTTGGTGTTGACGATCTTGTCAGCGTCGGGCTCGGTTGTGGACGAGATGGCGCCCATGTGGATGATCGCCTCGACGTCGCGGCCACCGGCATCAAGCCAAGACGGAAGATCTTCCGGCGAAACGAAATCGGCAATCGGATGCTTGGCCAGGTTTCGCCATTTACCGAGTGCGGCCCCACGAAGACGATCGCAGACCGCGATATCGAGCGACGGATCGGCCGCCAGTTCGGCGACGATGTTCGAGCCGATGAAACCAGCGCCGCCGGTGACGAGGACAAGGCGCCGGCTCACCTGCGCTTCGCCTTGGCGAGTGTCGCGGTGGTGGAATGACCCTCGACGAAGGTAGCGATCCGCACCTCCCCTCCCCAACCGCGAACCAGCGCCGCGCCCACGACCTCATCCTCGCGATAGTCACCGCCTTTGACCAAGAGGTCGGGTCGAATCGCCGAAATCAATTGCGCGGGTGTGTCATCATCGAAGGCGGTGACCAGGTCGACGCAAGCCAGGCCGGCGAGCACCAGGGCGCGCGCTTCCAATGAATTGACGGGTCGGCCATCGCCCTTCGCTCGCCGCACGGACGCGTCGGAGTTCACGCCGACGACCAACCGGTCGCACCAGCTTCTCGCCTGGCTGAGATAGGCGACATGGCCAGGATGGAGGATATCGAAGCAGCCGTTGGTGAATCCGATCCTGAGGCCGCGCTCGCGCCAGCGCGCGACGGCTCGGACCACCCCTTCGGCAGTCACGATCTTGGCTTCGCTCGGTTCGCGGTGGGCCGCCAGTTCCGCTTCGAGCAACTCATCCGCGGTGACCGTCGCCACGCCAGCCTTCTCCACGACCACACTTGAGGCCAGCAGCGCCAACTCGACGGCTTCATCGACGGCCGCGCCTGCCGCTAGAGCCAGACCGAGGGCGGCCAGCGCCGTATCGCCCGCGCCGGCCGTGTCGAAGACTTCCGGCGCGGGCCGCCGGAAATGCCGCACCGTCTCGCCGCGAACGGCGAGGCTCATGCCCTGGGCCGAACGCGTCACGAGAATCGCGCGGCAAGCCGATATCTCCAGCGCCTTGGCGAGCGCGACCTCGATCTCGACGTCCGAGCCTGTCGGCAGGTCGGTTGCGAAAGCCAGTTCGGCGGCATTGGGCTTGATGATATCGGCTTGGCCATAATGCCCAAAGTGTCGGGCCTTGGAATCGACGACCAGCGGCGCGCCGCTTGCCTTGGCGGCCGCCAGACAGGCGGCGATGACCTTTTTCGTCACCACGCCCTTGCCGTAGTCTGACAACAGTATGGCGCGGACACTTCGGCTCGCCGTCTCGATGTGAGACGCCAGCATTCGCTCGGTCGCTCCGGTCACGGGATGGCCCGCCTCGTGGTCCACGCGCAACAGTTGCTGACCGCCGGAGACGAACCGGATCTTGGTCGTGGTGGGCCTTGCCGGATCGACGACCAAGGTGGCGGACAACCCCGCCTCGCCGGCGCCAAGCACCCCGGCTTCTTCGGCCGCGACATCCTTCCCCACCACGCCGACAAGGATGGACTGGCCACCGAGCGCGGCGACATTGCGCGCAACATTGCCGGCGGCGCCGAGCATCACGGTCTCACGCCCCCGAACGAGGATAGGCACCGGGGCCTCAGCCGAAACGCGGCTCACCTCGCCATAGACAAATCGATCGACCATCAAGTCGCCAATCGCGAGCACCGGGGTCCCCGCCATGGCCGAAAGCCGCTTCTGTAGAGCGATGATGTCCATGGCCTAGGCGAACTTCAAACCGCGGCCCGGCCCTTGCTCAGGGCGTCGTAGGCCAGGAGTTCGGCCACCAGGGCCTCGAATTCATTGAGCGGCACCATATTGGGGCCGTCCGAAGGCGCATTGTCTGGATCCTCGTGGGTTTCCATGAATACGGCCGCCACGCCCACGGCGACAGCGGCCCTGGCCAGAATCGGCACGAACCGCCGTTCGCCACCCGAGCTGGCGCCCTGGCCTCCGGGCTGCTGCACGGAATGAGTGGCGTCGAACACGACCGGACAGCCAATCTCGGCCAGCACCGGCAGCGCGCGGAGATCCGACACCAGCGTGTTGTAACCGAAGCTCACCCCGCGCTCGCAGGCCATGACGTTCGGGTTGCCCGCCGCCGTCGCCTTGGCGATGACATGCTTCATGTCCCAGGGAGCCAGGAACTGTCCCTTCTTTATGTTGAGCGTGCGACCGGTTCTGGCGGCGGCGACTATCAGGTCGGTCTGACGGCAGAGGAATGCCGGAATCTGCAAAACGTCCACGACCTCGGCGGCGATCGCGCAATGTGTGATCTCATGCACGTCGGTAAGCACAGGCAGGCCAACGGTCTCGCGAATCTCGGCGAAGATCGGCGCCGCCTCGGAAAGGCCGACGCCACGCGCGGCGCTGGCCGAGCTGCGGTTCGCCTTGTCGAATGAGGTCTTGAAGATCAGCCCGACATTCAGCCGAACCGCGATTTCCTTCAAGGCGTGCGCCATTTCCAGAGCATGCGCGCGGCTCTCCAACTGGCACGGCCCGGCTATAATCGCCAACCGCTCCGCGTTGCCGATACGCACGGTCCCACCCGCGGCGTTCTTCACTTCGACGATGGCGTTCGGCGACATGAGTTTCCGTGGACCTCTGATCCGCGCCAGCGCGCTTAGCGTAGAATGGGGATCAAGGCGAGCATCGGCTCTTGACGCGGCAAGGTCAGACTTGACCATAGGCGATCAACGGACTGAAGTGAGCTCTAACTGGTCGGGGCATGTCTGTGACCAAGCTGGTGTCATCCATCGACGATCCGGAACTGCGCGGGGCCCCCGCCGCCTTTCGCACCGCCGTTGGTATCGCCCGTCGCAACTGGGTTCACGGTTCGCTGACGTTTGTTCTACCCTCGGGGCGCGAATTGCGGATCGACGGTTCGCTGAGCGGACCAGACGGAAAGCTTGTCGTCCGCGACTTCCATTTTGTCTCGCGCGTCCTGGCTTCCGCGGACATCGGCTTTGGCGAAGGCTACATGGCCGGGGAATGGGATACGCCCGACCTTTCCACCCTGCTTGAGGCGTTCACATTAAACTTTGATCGTCTCGAAAAACTGGTCCAGGGCAACCTCGTGATGCGCTTGATGAACCGTCTGGCGCTTGCCTTCAACGGCAACAGCCGAAGGGGCGCGCGGCGCAACATTCATGCCCACTATGATCTCGGGAACGCCTTCTATTCGCGGTGGCTGGACCCCAGCATGACCTACTCCTCGGCCCGGTTCGAGCGGCCGGGTCAGTCGCTCAGCGAAGCGCAACACTACAAGTACGCCAGTCTCGCCCGCGAAATCGACCTTCGACGCGACGGTCACGTGTTGGAGATTGGCTGCGGCTGGGGAGGATTTGCCGAGTTCGCGGCCAAGGAGATTGGCGCGCGGGTCACCGGCCTGACGATATCGCCAGCGCAGCACGAATTCGCCAGAAAACGCCTGTTCGACCTGGGGCTTTCGGAGCGGGTGGACATCCGCCTGATGGACTACCGGGATGTCAGCGGACAGTTCGATCGCGTTGCGTCCATCGAAATGTTCGAGGCCGTGGGCGAAGCCTACTGGCCGGCCTATTTCGGCAAAATCCGCGAGGTTCTCTCGCCAGGCGGTCGCGCTGGCTTGCAGATCATCACCATCCGCGACGAACTGTTTCGCGGCTATCGATCGCGATCCGATTTTCTCCGCAAATACATCTTCCCGGGCGGTATGTTGCCTAGCGAAAGGCGACTGCGCGAGGAGACCGATCGCGCCGGACTGGAGTGGGAGACCATCACCCGCTTCGGCCAGAACTACGCCGAGACTCTCGCCCAATGGGCCACGTCGTTCGAGAGCGCTTGGGAGGAAATTCGCAATCTCGGCTTCGATGAGCGTTTCGGCCGACTGTGGCGTTTCTATTTGAGCTACTGCGAGGCCGGTTTCCGAGCCGAGCGCACCGACGTAGTCCAACTCAGTCTCGCCAGAAGCTGACGGCGCATTTCACTTGCGCATGGCCGCGCGGCCGACGATCTAAGGCGGGATGGCCGCCGCGATTTGCCCCACTGTCCTGGAAGCCATTGGCGATACGCCACTCATCCGCCTGCGCGGGCCCAGCGAGCTCACCGGCTGCGAGATTCTCGGCAAGGCCGAATTCATGAATCCCGGCGCGTCGATCAAGGACCGGGCGGCGCTCTATATCGTTCGCGACGCTGAGCGGCG
>DATCEL010000186.1:0-5965 GCA_036510115.1 Caulobacteraceae bacterium | reverse complement strand
GATCCTCAATCTCAAACTCGACGCCGATCTGGTGGTTCTTTCGGCCTGCAACACCGGCGGCGGGGCATTTGAGGGCGGCGCCCTGGCCATGGATGACGGTGACGCTCTGGGCGGTCTGGTTCGGGCCTTCATCTACGCCGGCAGCCGGGGCCTCATCGTCTCGCATTGGCAGGTCGATTCCGCCTCCACTCTGATGCTGATGACCGGCATGTTCAACGCGAATAGCGCCGGAGATAGCGAGGCCGAGGCGCTCAGGCGCTCGGAATTGCGAATGATGGACAGCGACGACCACTCGCATCCTTACTATTGGGCGCCATTCACCATCGTCGGCGACGGCGCCAGGCCGATGCCGGCGAAAGCCGGCGCGCGGATGTGAAGTCGGGCGCGGCGGCGCCGAGGGATTCGCCGTGACCCGCGCCAATCGCCGGAGCGTCCCGTGTTTGGCGTGAACTACGACAACCCGTGGATCGCAGACGTGGAAACCGCGCGTCGGCGCGCGCCCGCATGGGCGGTTGCCCTCTTGGCCGTGGCCTGGGCGGCTCTGGTGCTGTTCTCAAGTCGCGGCGTCGCTCCGACTCTGCACGCGGCGGTAGGCGCAATCCTCCATGGCTTTGCTGAACCTTGGCCGGCGATCGGATCGCAGTCGGCCCGTCGCGCCTTGGTGTTCATCCCGCTGTTGGCGTTGGCCCTGGCGGCGGGGCGATTCGAAGGGCGCCCACTCTGGCGCGCTGGATCGCGGCCAATCCTGGCGACACTTGCCGGCTTCGGGCTGGGCGCAGGCGGCCTCTTCGTCTGCGTGGCAATCGCCGCCCTGGCCGGCGTGGTGACGATCGGCGCCACGTCCCCATTTTCCGCGCCGCTTGCCGGCCTCGCGATCGGCATCGCCGGAGTCGTATTCCAAACCGCGACCGAGGAGGTTTATTTCCGCGGCTGGCTGCAGCCTCTGTGCTGCTCCCGCTGGGGGCCGTGGCTAGGGCTCGCCGCAACCGCCGCTCTGTTCACGGTCCTGCATCTGATCGGCGGTGACCGCAGTCTCCTTTCTCTCGGCGCTCTGTTCCTGGGCGGGTTGATGTTCGGTCTCCTGGCCTTGCGGAGCGGTGGGCTGTGGGCGCCATGGGCGGCGCATTTCGCCTGGAACTGGACTGAGTCAGGCGGCCTCGGCCTCGACCCTAATCCGGGCGTGCCCACCACGGGCGCGCTCATTGACCTCGACCTCAAGGGGTCCGGGCTGTGGAGTGGTGGCGCCGATGCGCTGAATGGAAGTCTCGCGACCCTGATAACGCTCGCCGTGATCGTGGCCGCCCTGGCGAGCGTGCGGTTCGCGGAAGCTCATCGAACCGGGCGTGGCTAGGCCGCGGGCCAACAAGTGCTCTGCCCTAACCCGTCTGCGCCACGCGCATGGCGTCGATGCGGTTGCGCTCTTTGACAAAGGCGGAGAGTTGCGGACCGGTCAGCGGCTGAGCGGCCTCCATTTTGACGCCCAACGGATCGACGAATTGACCGTCGATCTTCAGTCCGTAGTGAAGGTGTGGGCCGGTCGAACGACCGGTGGTGCCGATCTGGCCGATCTGCTGCCCCTGATGCACCTTCACCCCCGGCGTAATTCCCGGGCCGAAGCCGCTCATATGCAAATAGTAAGTCTGCCAGCCGTTGTCGTGCTGGATCTCGACGTAGTTGCCGTTGAGCGCCTTCATTTCGGCGTGCAGGACGACGCCAGCGCCGGCGGCGTAGATCGGCGTACCGACCGGGGCGGCGAAGTCCACCCCTTCGTGGAGTTTGGTGTAGCCGAGGATCGGATGCTCGCGCATGCCGAAGGTCGAGGAGATGCGCGCGCCTTCCACGGGCGTTCGGAGCAGCGCGCGGACCGTGCTGGCGCCATTACCGTCGAACCATCCAGCTTGACCGCCGGGCGGCTGAAACCAGTAAAGGGCGCGGGACTTGGCCGACGTCTCCATGGAAACATAGAGCAACCGGCCAACGCCAACGGATTGACCCCTCGCGTTCCGACGATCTTCGAAAGCGGCCTCGAACACGTCGCCGGCGTGAATCTCGCGCTGGAAGTCGAAATCATAGGCAAGCGCCTGAGCGAACGGCGAGATGAGCGAATCCGTCAGATGTTGCGCGACCGCTGAAGAATAAAAGCTATAGGCGTCCATCTCCCCACGGACGACCTTCACCACGGTTTTCAAATCAGCGGCGGTCGGGGCGGCGGAGATGCTACCGTTGTCGGCGACCTGGACCACGACGCCGGCGCCGTCGTCGTGGCGAGCGTCGAGACTCACCAGCCGATAGCCGCCGCCGATCGGCTTGAGCATCATGATCACGGTGAGGTCGCCTCCACCCGTCGCGATCTTGCCGGCGGCGGCGCCAGCCACCTCGGTCGCCTGAGCGGGAAGCACGCCGGCGCCGGCGAGCGCGCCCTCGATCTCGCCTGAGGTGGCGACAGTCAGGGCTCGGCGTTCGATGCCCGTGGGCGGCGGCGCGCCCGGGGGCGCGGCTCCGGGGCGATCATTCCCATGGGTAAGAAACCAGGTGACGCCACCGACCATGAACAACGCGATCACCGCGCCCACGCCGAGAAACAGGCCACGACGCGAACGGCGCGCCCGCGGCGGCGTCGGCGCTCTCGCCGCTTCCGAGTGAGGCGGAGTCGCCCACGCTTTGGGATCGAAAGAGGTCTTGTCCGCGCTGGCGCCAGCCTTGGGTTTGGCGTCAAGCCAAGTCCGGGGATCCATGGACGGACCGTCGGGAGGTGGGTCGGTCATACCGTCTTCGCCACTCGCTTTGGCCGTCGGCGTCACGAACTGGCCGTCGAAATGGCCGCAATTCCGCTCGATCGACTAATCTTTTGGATAGCACCGCTTCTAGACGGATAGGAAGCATGCTCAAATGGGCGGAGGCGACCGAGGGGCATCAGTATGCAAGGCGAGAGTCGCGTAGCCTGGCGCGAGGGCCTCTTCCTCCGCCCGCAACATTTCCAGCAGCAGGATCGGCACACCGACGCCCTGATCCGCGCGCGAACGGAACCGCTTCGGCCCTATCCGTGGGGTCTGGTGGAGCTGAAGCTCAATCAGGACCTGGCGGCGCTCGGCAAGTTCGGAGTTGAGCGCTGCGTCGGTGTCCTCCCCGATGGCGAGCCGTTTGCCGCGCCAGACGACATTGCAGCGCCAGAGCCTCTCGACGTGCCCGCCGACGCCCGCGACGCGGTCATCTATCTCACCTTGCCCGCGCGCCAAGCCAGCGCCACCGAGTTTCACCCCCGCGAACACGCTGACGAGGCGACGCGGTTCGTGGTCGACGAGGAGGAGGCGATCGACGCCTTTTCGGAAGAGCGCACGCGCGAGCCGATTGAGACGGCCAAGCCCAATCTGCGCTTCGGGATCACTCGAGATCAGACCTATGGCCGCATTTGCCTGGGGCTGGCGCGTGTCCGCGAGGTGCACAACGGCCAGATCATCTTCGACGACCGCTATATTCCCTCATGCCTCGATATTCGCGCCGGCGGCAGACTCTCGGGCTTCTTGACCGACATCGTCGGCCGCGCCGATCAGCGGGTCGAGGAGTTGGCCGTGCGCGCGGTCGAAAACGTTGAGGGCGGCGCCGACTCCATCGCCAGCTTCCTCTTGCTCCAGGCGTTGAACCGCTGGTCACCCATGCTCACCCATCTGTCGGCCCTGCCGATGGTCCATCCCGAGCGTCTGTTCGAGGCCTTCGCCGGCATGGCGGGCGAGTTGTCCACCCTGGTGCGGGCCGACCGCAAACCGCCGCCGTTTCCGCTTTACAAGCACGAAGATCTTCAGGCGACGTTCGAGCCGGTGTTCGACGCCTTGCAAGCGGCGCTCAGCGCCGTGTTCGACCGCGCCGCCGTGCAGCTCCCGTTGGAGGTCGCCGGCCCCGGCGCCTACCTCTCACGCATCACCGATCGCAACCTCTACAAGACCGGTTTCTTCTACCTGGCCGTGAACGCTCAGGCGCCTCTGGATGATATCCGCTCCCGCTTTCCGGCGGTGGCCAAGATCGGCGCGGTGGAAAAGATGCGACAGATCGTCGACGCCGCCCTTCCGGGCGTTCCCCTTCGTCACGTTCCCCAGCCACCGCCTCAGATCCGCGTGCTGCCGGGTTACATCTATTTCGAACTCGATCGCGGGGCGCCCGATTGGCGCGACTTCGCTACCGCTACGTCTCTGGGACTGCACGTGGCCGGCGACTGGCCGGAACTCCGCCTCGAGCTGTGGTGTGTGAAGAAGGCGGCGCGATGAGCGACGAGCACAATCCCAACCGGACTGTTTTCCGACCCTCCCCGCTTCAAGGATTGCGTTCAGGCGCGCCGGACGCGCCCACGCCGCCGCCTGGCGTTGATCCGCTCGCTAACGCGACACCCTCGGCCGCCCTGCCGGACGATGACATCCCCCTCCCGGCGACGCCGCCTACGGCGCGCAATCTGATGATGGCCAAGGCCGCCCCGTTGTTGGCCCTGGCGGCGAGCGTGAGATCCGGTCGCGCCCGCATAGAGCCGCCCAAGCTTCACGCCCAGGCAAGCGCCGCGATCACGGCCTTCGACCAGGCCGTGGTCGCCGCCGGCTATCCCGACGAGCAGCGTCAGCGTGGCAAGTACGCCCTGTGCGCCACGGTCGATGACATCGCCCAGAATCTCCCGGGAACCGATGGCGCCGAATGGGCGCGCCACAGCCTGGTGGTGCAGTTCTTCCAAGAGGCGATCGGTGGCGACCGCTTCTGGCAACTGGTCGAAGACATGCTCGCCCGGCCGGCGCAATACGCCGACCTGATCGAGTTGTATCATGCCTGTCTGGCCGCCGGGTTCGAAGGCCGCATGCGTGTCGCGCCCGACGGCAAGCGCCGCCTGCAGGAGGTGATGACCAGCCTGTATTCGGCGCTCGGGCATGTGCGGGCGCTGTCGCCGGTGGAGTTGTCGCCGCACTGGCGGGGCGAGCCGACCCCGCCCAGGCGGGTCGGCTTTTGGTCGATCCTGGCGGCCGCCGGCGGCATCGCGCTTGGCCTGTTGTTTGTCGTCTATATCATCCTGCGCCTCGTGCTGCTGGAGACGGGCCGTCCGGCCATGGACGGTCTACGCACAATCAACCCCGATCAACCGCTCCGACTGTCCCGGGTGGCCCCGCCACCGCCGGCCCCAACCTCGGGTCAGCTTGAGACTCTCAAGACCTTCCTCGCGCCGGAAATCGCGCAGCATCTGGTGGTGGTCGAGGAGGATGGCTCGACCGTCCGTGTGCGCACAACGGTCGGCCAGCTGTTCGCATCCGGCTCAGACCAGCTTGAAGCTTCGGCCAAGCCGCTGTTCGATCGCATCGCCGCCGCCATCGAAACCCAGCCCGGCGATGTGAAGGTCGAGGGTTACACTGACTCAGATAGGGTCAAGACGCTCTCCTTCCCCGACAATATCGCGCTCTCCAAAGCCAGAGCTGACGCGGTGGCGGCGATCATCAAGAGCAAGCTCACCAAGCCCGGGCGGGTAAGCGCTCAAGGCTACGGCGATGGCAACTCGATCTCACCGAACACCACTCCCGGGGGCAAGGCGTTGAACCGCCGCGTCGAGGTCGTCGTGCCGCGGACATCCTGAGGGGCCACGCGTGAAGCGCTTCTTGTTCAACTGGTGGACGCTAAGCCTCGCTACGGCGGTCATCGTCGCGGCGTGTCTCGCCTTGGCCCTGCCGATCTTCATCTCGCCGCTTCGGCCTTGGTGGATGCGCCTGCTTCTGGTCATCGGGGTATTCGCGATCTGGGGCGTGTTCGCGCTCGTCCGTGTGCTCCGAGCCAGGAAAGCCTCCGATTCGATCGCCGACGAGTTGGCTAAACCTTCTCTAGGCGGCGAGGAAGTTCAGGCCATCACCAAGCGAATGGCCGAAGCCCTCGCCGGGCTGCGCAAGGCGTCCGGCGGCCGGCGCGACTATCTCTACAGCCGGCCGTGGTACGTGATTATCGGGCCGCC